>JAXIZX010000112.1:0-2065 GCA_036303765.1 Collinsella sp.
CACCCCGCGCCCCGCCCCCACACGATGAAGCATGCGTAGAAAATCGCCCGCCGTGCCATTAAGGTGCGGCGGGCGCTTGTATACCAAGGCAACCTGCCTATAATGATGCAAGTCAAAAACGCCGAGCGCATCGCACGCACTTGCATCAGGCATCCGAGAGGAGAAAACATACCCATGAAGGCACTCTACAATGACGGTTCGGTGGCCGAGCTCCCGCAGGACGAGGTCACGCACGTCATCCGCCACTCTGCCGCGCACATCATGGCGCAGGCCATCAAGCGCCTCTATCCTGAGGCTGACTTTGCCTACGGCCCCGCGACCGACAACGGCTTCTACTACGACGTCGACCTGCCCGAGGGCGTCAAGATCAGCGAGGACGATTTCCCCGCGATCGAGGCCGAGATGAAGAAGATCGTCAAGGAGAACCTCAAGTTCTCCGTGTACGAGAAGCCCCGCGCCGAGGCCATCGCCCTTATGGAGGAGCGCGGCGAGAAGTACAAGGTCGAGCACATCGGCGACCTGGACGACGACGCCCGCATCACCTTCTACCAGCAGGGCGACTACATCGACATGTGCGTCGGCCCCCACATCTGCTACACCAAGGCCCTCAAGGCCTTTAAGCTCACCGGCGTCTCGGGCGCCTACTGGAAGGGCGACAAGGACAACAAGATGCTCACCCGCATCAACGGCGTTGCCTTTGCCACCAAGGAAGAGCTCGACGAGCACATGCACATGCTGGAGGAGGCCAAGAAGCGCGACCACCGCAAGATCGGCCGCGAGATGGACCTCTTTATGATGCGCGACGAGGCCCCCGGCTTCCCGTTCTTCCTGCCCAACGGCATGATCCTTAAGAACACGCTGCTGGACTACTGGCGCGAGATCCATCACAAGGCCGGCTACGTGGAGATCTCCACGCCGCTCATCATGAACAAGCAGCTGTGGAAGACCTCGGGCCACTGGGACCACTACAAGGACAACATGTACTCCACCGTCATTGACGACGAAGAGTACTGCATTAAGCCCATGAACTGCCCGGGCGGCGTGCTGGTGTACGCCTCCAAGCCGCACTCTTACCGCGAGCTGCCCATCCGCGCCGGCGAGATTGGCCTGGTGCACCGCCACGAGCTGCGTGGCGCCCTGCACGGCCTGTTCCGCGTGCGCTGCTTTAACCAGGACGACGCCCACCTGTTTGTGCGTCCTGACCAGCTGACCGACGAGATCGTGGGCGTGGTCAACCTTATCGACTCCGTGTACCAGAAGTTTGGCTTTAAGTACCACGTTGAGCTTTCCACCCGCCCCGAGGACTCCATGGGTTCGGACGAGGATTGGGCTCGCGCCGAGGAGGGCCTGCGCACCGCTCTGGAGCAGCTGCACATGGACTACGAGGTCAACGAGGGAGACGGCGCCTTCTACGGCCCCAAGATCGACTTCCACCTGGAGGACTCGCTCGGCCGTACCTGGCAGTGCGGTACCGTGCAGCTCGACTTCCAGATGCCGCTCAACTTTGATCTGGAGTACGTGGACGCCGACGGCACCAAGAAGCGCCCCATCATGCTGCATCGCGTGTGCTTTGGCTCCATCGAGCGCTTCATCGGTATTCTGATTGAGCACTTTGCGGGCAAGTTCCCCACTTGGCTGGCTCCCGTGCAGGTCAAGGCGCTTCCCGTCTCCGAGAAGAGCCGCGACTACGCCCACGAGGTGTGCGCCAAGCTGGAGGAGGCCGGCATTCGCGTGGTCTGCGACGACCGCGACGAGAAGATCGGTTACAAGATCCGCGAGGCCCGCAGCATCGACCGCGTGCCCTACATGCTCATCCTGGGCGAGAAGGAGGTCGAGGCCGGCAACATCTCCGTCCGCGATCGCTCTAACGAGACCGTTCAGATGAGCGTCGACGAGTTTTTTGCCAAGGTGACCGAGGAGATCAAGACCCGCGCCTAAGGCAAACTTCACAACAATTAACAAAGGCGACCGTCCACAAAGGGCGGTCGCCTTTGTTATGCCCAAATAAGAAAAGCCGCTGGTTGAGCGGCTTTTTTTGTTGCACAAAAAGGTACAGGTTTTTGTA
>JAXIZX010000113.1:0-2796 GCA_036303765.1 Collinsella sp.
ATTTGCACCAGGGCGATGTGCTCATGGATGCCTACTGTGGCAGCGGTACCATCGGTCTTTGCGCAGCTAAAGATGCCCAGAACAAGGGTATCGGCATTATGCTGCTCGGTGTGGAGCGCAACCCGGCGGGCATTGCCGACGCACGTCGCAATGCCGAGCTCAACGGCCTCACCCGCAGCGCTTGGTTTATGGCCGACGACGCCACCGATTACATCCTGGATGCCGCCGATAACAACGAGCGGATCGACGTCCTTTCCATCGACCCGCCGCGCGCCGGCTCTACCTCCGAGTTCCTCGAAGCTGCCTGCGCACTTAAGCCGCGCCGCATCACCTATATCAGCTGCAACCCCGTGACCCAAGAGCGCGACCTGCACCAGCTCCTCGACGGAGGCTATCGCCTGCTCAAGATCACGCCAGTCGACATGTTCCCCCATACCGACCACACCGAAACCGTAGCGGTCCTCGAACGCCGCTAACCAACCTCAGTAGATTTTTGGGACAAGAAAGGGGGGCGACCCGCCTGGGCCGCCCCCTTCGCTTGGTTTATAAACTCCGCTACATCCCATTGCGCAGATCGCACACGCCGGCTGCCGCCATCTCGCGCAGCAGCGTCTCGCGGTCGCGCGTCACGATCAAATCCAGCGGGAAGTGAATCTCGTCGAGCATCTTGCGCGCGTGATCGAGCTTGCCAATGGCCATGCCAATGTGGGCATCGGTCGACACGCCAATGCCCACGCCCAGCTCGGCGCAGCGCTCGGCAATCTTGCGGCATACGGCCCAATGCTCAGTGTCGGCACCGTGTTCAAGGCTATGGTTGTTGATCTCGATAATCTTGTGCTTGGCCTTAGCTGCCAACAGCACCTCGTCGATATCGAACGGCACGCCCGAACGCCCCGTGTGGCCCAGCATGAACACCTTGGGGTGCTCCAGGGCATTGATATACATCTCGGTCGTCTGGGCCAGCGTCGCGCCCTCAGCAATCTGCGGATTATGCACGCTTGCAACCAAATAATCCAAATTACGCGTAACCAAATCGAACAGTGAATGCTGACGGCTGTACGAATCGCCGGCGATATCGAGCGTGACAGGAGTGTCCTCGCCAAACAGGTTTCCGTCCAGCGAAACGATATCGGCCTCGGCACCACGCAGCACCAGCACGCCGCTCCAAATGCGCGGCCAGATATCCTGGTTGATAAAGAACTGGTAACTGCGCAGGTCATTGGGGCAAGCCGTAACCATAGAGCTCAAATGGTCGGCAGATCCGAGCACCTGCAGACCACGCTCTGCCGCCCAGTACACATTCTCCTCAATGGTCGAATATGCATGCGCAGAGAACATCGTATGGGTATGAATGTCACAAGAAAGCAGGTAGGGCATCAGGTCTCCTTATCTGGCACGGCCGTCGCTTATATTCATTGTACGCATAGCCTTCGATAGTCGTAAAACCACTCCATCCCAAAGACACAACGTCCATGACAACGGGGTCCGGCTTAACACCAAACCCCGTTTCACGTAAAACATTGTAGGCAGAGCGCTTTACTTTTAACGATACTCGTCCGCCAACTGTTTCCAAGCGGGTAGCGAATTGACAATCGTTTCGTAGCTCACGCAATAGCCCAGGCGGAACCAACCCGGCATACCAAAGCTGTCCGAGGGAACCGCAAGCAACTCATACTTCTTTGCGCGCTCGCAAAACGCATTCGCATCGGGCTCCAACGCTTTCACCCATAGGTAAAACGCGCCATCCGGCTCAACATAGGTGTAGCCGTACTCCGCCAGCGCGTCGGTAAGCGCGGTGCGGTTGCGTGCATAGGCCTCAACGTCACTCGGCTCATCGATGCAATCGATGATCACGCGCTGGAAGAGTGCCGGTGCGCATACAAAACCCAGCGTACGGGCAGCACCCGCAACAGCCGGCATCAGACGGGCAGCCTGCGGATTGGTGTTGGGAACCAAGATCCAACCCACGCGCTCACCAGGCAGCGACAGCGACTTGGAATACGAGTAGCACACGATGGTGTGCTCGTAGATCGAGGGTACCCAAGGCACCTCGGCACCGTACACGATCTCGCGGTACGGCTCATCCGAGATGAGCATAATCGGATTCTCGGGATCGCGCTGAGCGTTGGCCTCGCGCAGAACATTGGCCAGTCGCGTCAGCGTATCGCGTGTATATACGGCACCAGTCGGATTGTTGGGCGAGTCGATGATGACGGCAGTCGTCTTATCGGTAATCGCCTTGAGCACGTTGTCCACGCTCAGCTGGAACGTATCTTCATCGGCGAGCGCCTCAACACACGTACAGCCGGCCTTCTCAATCCAAACGCGATACTCCGGAAAGTACGGGGCGATAACAATAACCTCGTCGCCCGGGTTCATAACGGCGCTGAGCGTGCAGGTGAGCGAAGCCGCGGCACCCACCGTCATAAAGACGTCCTTGCCCTCATAGTTCGTTCCAAAGCGGCGGTTGAGCGATTCGGCGACGGCTGCTCGACATTGCGGCAGGCCCGGAGCGGGGGTGTAGCCGTGCAACTGGTCACTCGGCAGCTCCAGGGCCTTCTTAATCGACTCAGCCACAGCAGCGGGCGCCGGAACACTCGGGTTGCCCAGCGAAAAATCGAACACGTTCTCCGCACCGATCTGTGCCTTGCGCTCAAGACCATAGCTAAAGATCTCGCGGATGATGGAGCTTTCCGCACCGCGAGCATACATAGTTTCGTTGATCATCTGTTCCCCTTTCGCATAGGCGCTATTGTACGCTTTAGCCGAGCAAAGTGCCGCAGCAATGTTGATTGG
>JAXIZX010000114.1:0-6273 GCA_036303765.1 Collinsella sp.
CCCTCATAGGCGCAGCTCACGGGGCACACGATGCGGATACGCATAACCTACTTCTCCCCCATCTTGCGGGCGCGCTCGCGCACGTCCTCAATCGTGGAAGCATAGCGGAAAGCCTGCTCAGGCAGGTCATCGGCCTTGCCGTCGACAATCTCGGCGAAAGAGCGGACGGTATCCTCGACGCGGACGTAGACACCGGGGTTGCCGGTGAACTTCTCGGCGACGTGGAAGGACTGCGAGAGGAACTGCTGAATCTTACGGGCACGGTTGACCGTAAGGCGCTGCTCCTCGGACAGCTCGTCCATACCCAGAATGGCGATGATGTCCTGAAGGTCGGAGTACTCCTGCAGGAGCTCCTGGACCTTGACGGCGACACGGTAGTGCTCCTCGCCGACGATCGAGGGATCGAGAGCGTCAGAGGAAGACGCAAGCGGGTCGATAGCCGGGAACAGGCCGAGCGACGAAATGCTACGCGAAAGAACCGTGGTGGCATCGAGGTGCGTAAACGTCGTGGCAGGCGCCGGGTCGGTCAGGTCGTCTGCGGGGACGTAGACAGCCTGGACGGAGGTAATGGAGCCCGTCTTTGTCGAGGTAATGCGCTCCTGGAGGTCGCCCATCTCGGTTGCCAGCGTGGGCTGGTAACCAACGGCGGACGGCATACGGCCCAGCAGTGCGGAAACCTCGGAACCTGCCTGGGAGAAGCGGAAGATGTTGTCGATGAACAGCAGAACGTCCTGGCCACGATCACGGAAATACTCAGCGGTGGTAAGGCCGGCCAGACCGATGCGCAGACGCGCTCCGGGCGGCTCGTTCATCTGACCATAGACCAAGCAGGTCTTGTCGATAACGCCAGACTCGCTCATCTCGAGGACCAGGTCGGTGCCCTCGCGGGTACGCTCGCCGACGCCGGTGAACACCGAGGTGCCGCCGTGCTCCTGGGCGAGGTTGTTGATGAGCTCCTGAATCAGAACGGTCTTGCCGCCGCCGGCGCCGCCGAACCGGCCCGTCTTGCCGCCACGGATGTAGGGCTCGAGCAGGTCGACAGCCTTGATGCCGGTCTCGAAGATCTCGGTCTTGGTGGTGAGCTCGTCGAAACGGGGCGCTGCATGGTGGATGGGGTAGAACTCCTCCACCTCGGGCATGGGCTTGCCGTCGACGGGCTTGCCCATGACGTTCCAAATGCGGCCGAGCGTCTTGGGACCAACGGGCATCTTCATGGGCTCACCGGTATCGGTGGCGATGAGGCCGCGCTGCAGGCCGTCGGTCGAGGACATGGCGACCGTGCGGACGACGCCGCCCGGAAGCTGGCTCTCGACCTCGAGGATCGTGCTCAGGTGACCGATCGGGGTCTCGGCCTCGACCGTGAGCGCGTTGTAGATCGGGGGCACCGCGCCGTCAAACTTGACGTCGACGACAGGGCCGATGATACGAACGATGCGACCATCACCGGCAGTCGTCTTCTTGGTGGCTTCCTCGACCGCAAGCTTTACGGTGTTATTAGCCATTACTGTTCCTCCAATGCTGAGGCTCCGCCGACGATCTCGTTAATCTCGGTCGTGATCGAAGCCTGACGCACGCGACTATACGTGCGGGTAAGGGTCGAGATGATCGCGGTGGCGTTTTCCGTCGCGGAGTGCATGGCCTTACGGCGTGCACCCTGCTCGGCAGCCGCCGAATCGATCAGGGCCTGGTAGATGACCGTCAGGATATACGACGGTACAAGCTTGCCGAGAACATGCTCGGGAGAGGGCACGAACTCGAACGTGGACGAGATGCGCTTAGGGGCGTCGGTCTCGTTCTTACGCGGACCGTGGGCCATAGCGATCATCTCGGGATCGAGCGGCAGCAAGTGCTCGACGCGAAGCTCCTGATCCACGCGGTTCTTGGCGTGGTGGTAGACAAGCTCGACACGGTCAAGCTCACCGGCACGATACGCATCGCAGATATGAGAGGAGATCATGCGAGCCTGATTGAAATCGGGCTCGGAGGAATTGCCCTCAAAGTGCATAACGACGTTTGCGCGGTCGCGGAAATACGTGGCCGGCTTGCGTCCGCACGCAATGATCTCGCACTCGATGCCATCGTTCGCCCAGGAAGCGGCGAGCTTTTCGGCCGTGCGCTCCACCGTCGTATTGAAACCGCCGGCAAGGCCGCGGTCCGAAGCAATAACGACAATCAGGCCACGCTTAACGCTCTCATGCTTATGCAGCATGGGATCGTTGCCCGAGCAGGAGGCGTCGCCGGCGACCGTCAACATGACGTCGGTCAGCGCCTCCTTATAGGGCTCGGCCTGCTTGGAGCGATCGAGGGCACGACGGATCTTGGCCGTAGAGACCATCTCCATCGTGCGCGTGATCTGCTTGGTCGTGGTAACCGAGGAGATTCGCTTCTTAATGTCGCGAAGGTTGGCCATAGGGCTTAGTTCTCCTCTGATCCAGTCGTATCGGCATGGTGCTTGGCCATGAACTGCTGCTTAAAGTCGCCGATGACGCGCAGGAGCTCAGCCTTGGTGTCATCGTCGATCTTCTTGGCGCGAACCTTGTCGAGCAGCGAGCCAAAGCCATTGTCCATGTACTCGACGAGCTCGGCACGGAAAGGCAGCACGTCGGCGATCTCCAAATCATCCAGGAAGCCCTCGTTGCCGGCAAACAGCGTAACGATCTGCTCGCCAACCTCAAACGGTTTATAACGCGGCTGCTTAAGGAGCTCGGTCATGCGGGCACCGTGGGTAAGCTGCTTCTGCGTAGCCTCGTCAAGGTCGGAGCCGAACTGCGTAAAGCCGGCGAGCTCCTGATACGAAGCGAGGTCCAGGCGAAGGTTGCCGGCAACCTGCTTCATGGCCTTGGTCTGAGCATCACCACCGACGCGGGACACGGAGATGCCCACGTCGACTGCCGGGCGCTGGCCCTGGAAGAAGAGCTCAGACTGCAGGTAAATCTGACCGTCGGTAATGGAAATGACGTTGGTCGGAATGTAGGCCGAAACGTCGCCGTCCTGGGTCTCGATGATCGGCAGGGCCGTCATAGAGCCGTAACCGTTCTTCTTGGACATCTTGACGGCACGCTCGAGCAGACGAGAGTGCAGGTAGAAGATGTCGCCAGGATAGGCCTCGCGTCCGGGCGGACGATGCAGCGTCAGCGACATCTGACGGTATGCCACGGCCTGCTTGGACAGGTCATCGTAGATAACGAGCACGTGACCGCCGGGGTTGGTCTCGCTGGCGGGCTTGCCGTCCTCGCCGTTGTACATGAAGAACTCGCCGATAGCGGCACCGGCCATAGGCGCGATGTACTGCATAGGGGCAGAATCGGCAGCGGTGGCCGAAACGATGATGGTGTAGTCGAGCGCACCGTGCTGAGCGAGGGTCTCGCGGATGTTAGCAACCGTGGAGGCCTTCTGGCCGATGGCGACATAGATGCAGACCATGCCCTTGCCACGCTGGTTGAGGATAGCGTCGATGGCGATGGCGGTCTTACCGGTCTTACGGTCGCCGATGATAAGCTCACGCTGGCCGCGGCCGATAGGCACCATGGAGTCGATAGCCAACAGGCCGGTCTGAACCGGCTCGCACACCGGGGTACGGTCGATGACACCGGGGGCCTTGAACTCGATGGGGCGACGATGCGTGGCGACGATGTCACCCAGGCCGTCGATAGGCTGGCCGAGCGGATTGACGACGCGGCCGAGCATGGCACGGCTCACGGGGATATCCATAATGCGGCCAGTGGTGCGGCACTCGTCGCCTTCCTTGATGGCGTCGACGGCACCAAACAGAACGGCGCCGACCTCGTCACGGTCAAGGTTCTGGGCAAGGCCGAAGACAGTCTCACCGGTATCGGAGCTCTTGAACTCCAGAAGCTCGCCTGCCATGGCGCTCTTGAGGCCGGAGACGCGCGCGATGCCGTCGCCTACCTCGTCGACCGTTGAAACCTCATGCGTATCGACCGTCGCGGAGAGGCTCGTGAGCTGCTCCTGCAGTTTCTTGGCGATATCCTGGGCATTGAGGGTTTCGGACATTAGGCTTCACCTCCGTACGAATTAGCAGAGTTTGCTAGGGTCTCCTGCGCGATGCGCAGCTGCGTCTTGACGGTAATGTCACGACGCTCGCCGCGGGCCTCGAGCACCAGGCCGCCCACGATAGACGGGTCGACCTGCTCGATAAGGAATACTTTGCGGCCGAAGTCCTGCTCGCATTTCTTAGTGATGGTTTGACGCAGCTCGTCGTCGAGCGGGATCGCCGTGGTGACGGTCACGCCCACTACATCCTCGTCTTCCTCGGCAACATACTTAAAGGCAGCTGCCACCTTGGGAAGAAGGTCGAGCTGGTCACGCTTGGACATGGTGTCGAGCACGGCGATGATCTCGGGGTTGGCAGAAGCCAAGCGCTCGATCATCTCGAGGTCCTCGAACACATGGTTCTCGGCCTTGGCGGCTTCCAGAAGGGAGCGCGCGTAGGTCTCGAGCACTTTGTCCTGATAGCGGCTAGTCGGCATTCAGGCTACCTGCTTCCTGGATGTAGCGCTCGATGAGCTTCTTCTGCTCGGCCTCGTTCTCGAGTGCCTCGCCCACGATCTTGGTGGCGACGGCAACGGACAGGTCGGCGATGGAGTTCGCGGCACCGGCGTAGATGGACTTGCGCTCGTCCTCGACGGTCGTATGGGCCTTGGCGATGATCTCCTCGGCCTCCTTGTGAGCAGCCTCGATGATACGGGCGCGCTCGGACTCGGCGTCCTTACGGGCCTCGAGAACGATGTCGGCAGCCTGACGACGGGCGTCGGTGACGATCGAGTCGGACTCAGCGCGCTTGGCGATAGCCTCCTGCTTGGTCTTCTCGGCCTCGTCGAGGCTCTCCTCGATCTTCTTGCCGCGCTCCTCCATGGTTTTCATGATGCCCGGCAGGGCGACCTTGGCCAGCACGATCCAGATAATCAGGAAGGCGATAAGCGCCGGGATGAACTCCGCCATCTTAGGGATGAGGATGTCCGCACCGGCGGCGCCGTCCTCGGCGAACGCGGAAACCGGCATGAGCAGCGCGGCCGCGGACGCGGAGAGTGCGATCGCGCTCTTCTGGGATGAAAGATTCATACTTGACGCTCCGTGCTATTTAACGATCAGCGCGACAACGAAGCCGATCAGAGCCAGAGCCTCGCCGAAGGCGGAGCCCATGATGAAGACGGTGAACACGCGGCCCTGGACCTCAGGCTGACGGGCCATAGCACCCGTAGCACCCAGAGCAGACAGGCCGATAGCAAGACCAGCGCCGATAACACCGAGACCGTAACCGATAACTCCCACGATTCCTCCTTTGTCGTGCGTGTCTTATTTCACGCAGGATAACCTTTTTATAACTGCCGGGCTCCATGGGTACGGGCACCGGCGGTTTAACGAATTGCCTTACCTTTAAGGCGCGAACGGAAGACTACTCCTCCTCCGCGACCTCCTCTGCCTCGGAGACATACACGGCGGTAAGGACCGTGAAGACGTAAGCCTGGATGGCGCCGACCACAAGCTCGATCGCATAGATCAGGATGAGGATGGCAAGCCAGGCCAGCGAAGGCAGGGCGCCGACGGCGTGGGCCGCGGAAACCTGCTGAAGCAGCGGCTGCATGAACATGCTCGCCATGATGGCGAACGAGCCCATGACCACGTGTCCTGCGAACATGTTGCAGAACAGACGGACGGCGAGCGTGATGAGGCGCAGGAAGGTCGAGAAAAGCTCGACGACCCACACGAGCACGTTCATCGGGAAGCTCACGCCCTGCGGGGCGAGGCTCTTGATGTAGCCGATCACGCCGTGAGCCTTGCATCCGTAGTAGATGAAGTACACGAAGGCGAAGATGGCGAGCGCGGCGGTGGAGCCGATTGCACCGGTGCCGGGCTTCATTCCCGGGATCAGGCCGATCATGTTATTGATCAGGATGAACAGGAAAAGCGAGCACAGGAACGGGAAGTGCTTCTTCCAGTTCTCACCCACGACACCCTTGCCGATATCGTTCTCGACGTACTCGATGATGTACTCGAAACCGTTGACGAAGAAGCCCTTGGGAACCAGGGTCTGCTTCTTCTTGAACACGGCTAGGACGATCAGGAGCACGATCGTGGAGACGATCAGCCAAAACGAGTACTGCGTGATGCCGCAGCTCAGATCGCCCACGACAGGGGTGGAGCTGAACTCGCTGACCAGATGATTAATCTCATCAGGCAGCTTTTCAAAAATTTCCACGACTTACCTTTCGACCTCATGAGGATCTCGCAGCGCCTTGGCGACGCGAACCG
>JAXIZX010000115.1:0-19405 GCA_036303765.1 Collinsella sp.
ACAACATGTGACGACCGGCAATCTCAAAACACGTCTCATGGAACAGGTTGTCCAGATCAAAAAAGCGACGCGTCTCGCTATGGTCGAGCGACTCGGACTCGGCAAGAATCTGCTCGAGCCGATGCTTTTGCTCGGACGTGGCGGCCGAGCAGCATTTAATGAGTACGCTTCGCTCGAGTTTCTCGCGCAAGAAACAGGCGTTCTCGGCGCGCTCCATGCTGATCTTAGAGACGTAGGTGCCGCTTTTGGGACGCGTTTCCACCAGCTCCTGCTCACGCAGGCGCACAAAGGATTCGCGAATGGGCGTGCGCCCGATTCCCGTCTCCTTTTCCAGACCAATCGCCGAAAGGCGCGTGCCGGGTTTGAGCTCGGCATAGATGATCTTGGAGCGCAATGCGTTGTATGCCTGGTCTTGCAGGCTCTGATTATGCTGGTGTTGTTCCATAAAGCCCTCGGATGAAGCTCACGGTTTGTCGAATTTCACCACGTAATACTATCGCATCGACACGCCCCGGCTCCCAATCAGTCTTTTTGGGACGGGGCTCTTTTAGCTACCCTGGCCCGCAGATCGGCCCCTTTGTCACAAAAGTGGCCCATCTACTACGTTAACACGGATAGCCTCGGCCATACCGAAAACCGTGAAAACAAAACCGCAGGTAGACAGCTTGTCGATTTTCGAAAAAGCCGACTATGGTTGACCCCTGCGGCTTAAACGTAGTAGATAGGCCCTTTTCGCGGCGCAGCACTACTGCACCCCAAATTGGTACCTCGAGCCTGTTATAAGTTGCTGTGAAATACGGACGGTTGATAATCAAGGCGCGCTATACGGCTTGCTATATCTCACTATACTTTGCTGTACGTCGCTATACTTTGCTATAACTTGACAATAATCGGCCCGTTACCATCCGGGATATAACGGACCCCAAGCCAACGCTGACTTGGGGTCCGTCTTGTACCATGGCTCTTTTTGACTATGAGCGCTCGTATTTCGTGGCCCGCCCGGTTCCCTGCCTTACGATTGCATTCCGTTCAAGCAGAGATTCGAGTGCCGCCAACGTCCGCATGCGGCTCAGCCCCGTCTGTTTTTCAATCTCGCTTCGCGACATAATTCGACCGCCCGACAAGGCTTTGAGAACCTGGACCTCTTCCTCGGACCCTTCAAGGGCATCGGTAACGGGCAATGTGACGGCCACCATGCCGCCGCGAACATCAAAAATTGGTTGATTGATCGAATCGCGATAGGCACGTCTAATGCGCGCGATTCCCGTACCAAATTTCTCGATGTAATCCAGCTTTAAGAAGGCCTCTGCAACGATGGGGTTTCTGAGCACGGATATCTGCCCATACAGGTATTGTTCCGTCGTCAAACCGGCGGGCAGCGATCCAGGAGAGGTCACAACGACGCGATCATCATACAGGGCAATTTGAACGTTCGCTCGAACGTCCCACGTCCGATGCACCAAAGCATTTGCGACAGCTTCGCGAAACGCCTCGAGAGGAATTCGATCGGTTTGGACGCGCTCCATCCCTTCGATACGCTCATAACGGTAGTAGCGTGCAAACATAGCTACCGCCCTGTCCACCTGCTCAATTGCGGATACATTTGTCGCCGCTTCGCGATCCAAGATCACATCCTCGGTATCACCAAAACGGACGCAATCGATGCCCGGAAAATCATTCTTATCCGCCAAAATCGCCGCAGCGTTGGTATAGCCGTCCTTGCCGAGCAAGCGAAGCGTGCGCATAATATCCGACGTTAGTTCAGAAATGCCGAGATGTTCAACACACTTATGCTCGAGCGTGTGAAAACTCAAGTCCTGGCGAGCCGACGTGAGCGCGTCGAACGTTACGTTGCTGCCTTCGAGCGTCAGCCTGCCATACTCAAACCGGTCGACCTCCACTGTTGCCGAATCGTTTCGCCTGTAGGCCTTTCCCTTGCTTCGATAGGGTTTGTCCTGGCCCTCATAAACCGTAAGGATTACGGTCCCGTGTTTCTCATCGGGCTCGAGCGTGTAACGGGGAGCGGGGTCCAAGCTGTCATTAATCATGTTCTCGATGCGAAGACACTCTGCGACCGGATCCGCAAGGCCGACAGCCACGCCCTCGTCATCAACGCCAAACTCAATCTTGCCCGTCCCGTAGTTTGCATAGGCACTCACCGTTTTAAGAAACGTCGGCGTAACGCTTTCCTTGTATTCGACTGTAGGGCTCTCTCTAACAACCATATGCACAACCTCTTCGTTTCGTACTATTCATGACCGTATTATAAGACGAAAACCGTTTGCGTACTGATTTATCCAAGACGTAAACGGTTTTCGTCTTGATTTGCGTACGGAATTAAGACGCATAATTTCGCTTTCGTATGGCTCAATATCGGACGCAGACTGTTTTCGCCTGTCAATACATCTGCAATCCAAACGAAACGAGCCCCGAGCTCGCATGAACTCGGGGCTCTTTGTGCCGCACATCTATGAGAGGAGCAATTCGATGCGTACGGGCGCTACTCCATGAAGCCGCCCTGGGATGGCGGCAACCTCGTCGAGGAGACCATCCGCACTCACCGTGGCGTGGCCGACGCCATCGCCACGCGCAACCCCACCGTAGCGCACGACGCGATGTATTTGCATCTGGTGTACAACCGCAACATGATTGCGGAAGTCGCACAGACAAAAGGCATTTAAGGCTCGACAATGATCTTTCTTTGATAAAACGCAAGCGGCGGCCGTCCCAAAACGGGGCGGCCGCCGTGTTTTGCTATCGACTGGCGCAATGGAATCAGGTTTACATGCATCAACTTGGTGCAAACTAACCTGACTCCCATGCACCAAGGGAGCGACTAGAGCTCGCAGGCAACCTTGTAGCCATCGCCAATGGCGTCGCGGATATTGCCGCACTTGTTGGCGTCGCCCAGCACGTGGACAGCAACGCCAGCGGCGGCAAGGTCGTCGGCCAACTTGGTGTTGGGACGATAGCCCATGGCAAGCACCAGCGTATCGGCATCGGCGATGGTGTGGACCTCGCCATCCTTCTCGTAGCTGATGGCATCCTCGGTAATCTCGGTCACCTTGGCCTCGGTCAGCACGTGGACGCCCTTGGAGAGCATGCGCGTGATGAGCACCGCGCGACCGGCGCCGCCCTCGTTGGCGGCGAGCGTCTTGGTCATCTCGATAACAGTGACATCGCGATTGGCCGGCGACAGGTCGTTGACCAACGGGGCCAGGTAATCGGCCGTCTCGCAACCGACGGTGCCGCCGCCCACGATGACGATCTTCTTGCCCGGGAAAGCCTTGCCACCCAGCAGATCGTCAGCCGTCATAACCTGCTTAAAGCCCTGCATGAAGGCCGGAGCGACGGGCTCGGCGCCATAAGCCAGGACGACCTCGTAGTCCGCGTAGTCGCGCTGAATGTCCTCGACAGTAAGCTCGGTGCCAAAGACGCGCTTCACGCCGGCCTCGGCCAGGCGACGGTACTGATACTTGATCACGCGGGTGAGTTCCTGCTTTGCCGGCGGAACGGCTGCGATGCGCATCTCGCCACCCGGCTCATCCTGCTTATCCACGAGCACCACGTTGTGACCGCGCTTGGCGGCAATGTAGGCTGCCTCCATGCCCGCAGGACCAGCGCCCACAACGAGCACGTTCTTGGCCTCGGCAGCAGGTTCGTAGCCAGCCTCGTCGCGCTCGACATCGGGGTTGACGGTGCAGGAGATGCGCTTGCCGAACATAATGCCGTTCAGGCAGCGCAGGCAACCGATGCAGGGACGGATGTCGTCGGCGTTGCCGGCAGCGGCCTTATTGCAGAACTCGGCATCGCACAGATTGGCGCGGCCCATCATGCAGATGTCGGCAGCGCCGTCCTCGATCAGCTCCTCGGCGATCCAGGCCTCGTTAATGCGGCCGACCGTGGCAACGGGAATGTTCACGTGCTTCTTAATCTCACGCGAGCAAGCGGCGTGCGAGGCCTGCTGGGTACCGGCGGCGGGAATTGCGGAGCCGCGCTTGATGGTGGTGCCGCCCGACACGTGAATCATGTCGACGCCGGCCTTCTCCAGGCGACGCGAGACGTAAATCATGTCGTTGAGGGTCAGGCCGCCATCGGTGTACTCGTCGCCCGAGATACGAACGTCGATGATAAAGTCCTTGCCGCAGCGCTCGCGAATCTCGGCGATGACCTCGAGCAAGAAGCGCATACGGGCGTCGAGCGAGCCGCCGTACTCATCGGTACGCTTGTTATAGAGCGGGGTCAAAAAACCGCCGAGCATGCCGTGGGCGTGCGCCGCATGGACCTCGACGCCATCGACACCGGCCTTCTGCATACGCACGGCAGCGTCGCCAAACTGGTGCGTGAGCTCGTGAATCTCGTCGACCGTGATGGGGCGCGGTGCCTCGCGGGCGTAAGACGGGCCCACAAAGGACGGAGCGATCAGGCGCGGCGTGCCCGGAATGTTAAAGGCCATGTAGGCGGGGTGAAAGAGCTGCGGCATGATCTTGCAGCCGTACTCGTGGACGGCCGCGGCGAGCTTTTCCCAGCCGGGGATAAACGTGTCATCGTAGCAGCACATGTCACCCGGCAGATAGGTATAGGTGGGCTCGACCGTCACGACTTCGGTGATGATGAGGCCCACGCCGCCCTTGGCACGGGCACGGTAATGATCGACCAAGTCGTCGGTCACATAGCCATGATCGGCCAGGTTGGTGGACACCGGCGGCATAAAGACGCGGTTCTTGACCTCGGTCGTACCGACCTTGATCGGGCTAAAGAGCATCGGGTAGGCGGATGACTCCATACAGGCTTCCTTTCGTTTAAGCCGCTCGGCGGCAGTTGCTAACGTACTTATCGTATCAGCAACCGCGCAGCACCCGACCGCACGCGCTTCCCCAACTTCTGCTCGACCCATAAAAAGTTGCGGTGGAATACGGAGTAGATGAGGCCTTTGACAGCCAAAACAGTCCGTATTTCACCGCAACTGATGGGCGGGGTGGAATTGAGGGCTCAGATAGTCAGTCATGCCCTCATCCGCCACTCCCTCACCTACAGCGCGCCGTCCAGCATAAGGTTCACCTTGAGCACGTTGACCGTGGGCTCGCCGAAGACGCCCAGGAATCGGCCCTTGGTGCACTGGGCGATGATCTCGCGCACCTCGCCTTCGCTCTTGCCCGTGGCCTTCGCCAGGCGCGGGACCTGGTACTCGGCGGCATCGGGAGAGATCTCCGGGTCGAGGCCGGACCCCGAACACGTCACCAGGTCGACGGGCACAGCGTCCATATCAGCATCGGGGTTGGCGGCGCGGATCTTCTTCACGCGCGCATCTATCAGCTGCCGATACTCCTCACTCGCCGGGGACAGGTTGGACGGGGCACCATACGCCATGAGCTCGCCGTCTTCGCCTTCGACAATTGACACGTTCTGGATACGACCCCACATATGGGCTTCGCCATCGAAGTTCTGGCCGATGAGCTCGGAACCCACAACCTTGCCGTCAACCGTAATGAGCGATCCGTTCGCCTGGTACGGGAACGCAACCTGGGCGATGCCGGTCACGACGAGCGTATAGCCCAGGCCGCAGACAACGGTAAACAGCGCGAACACGCCCAGTGCGCGCGATGCAACACCTTTGAACATACAAACCTCCACTTACATAATGCCGCAGAACGCGAGCAGCATGTCGATGAGCTTGATGAATACGAACGGGGCAACGATGCCGCCCAGACCCCACACGAGCAGGTTGTGGGTCAGCAGCTGTCCGGACGGGACCTCGCGGTACTTAACGCCCTTCAGCGCGGCCGGGATCAGCGCGACGATAACGAGCGCGTTATAGATGATGGCCGAAAGAACCGCGGACAGCGGGCTTGCCAGACCAAGGATGTTGAGCGCGCCAAGGCCCGGGTAGATCGGCGAGAACAGGGCCGGGATGATAGCGAAGTACTTCGCCATGTCGTTGGCCACCGAGAAGGTCGTGAGCGAACCGCGGGTCATGAGCAGCTGCTTGCCGATACGCACGACCTCGATGAGCTTGGTAGGGCTGGAGTCGAGGTCGACCATGTTGCCGGCCTCCTTGGCAGCCTGGGTGCCCGTGTTCATGGCCACGGCGACGTCGGCCTGGGCCAGAGCGGGCGCGTCGTTGGTGCCGTCGCCGGTCATGGCGACCAGGTGCCCCTCACGCTGGAACTCGCGGATCTTCTCGAGCTTGCCTTCAGGGGTGGCCTCGGCCAGGAAGTCGTCAACGCCGGCCTCGGCGGCGATTGCCGCGGCGGTGAGCGGGTTGTCGCCCGTCACCATGATGGTCTTGATGCCCATCTTGCGCAGGTCGGCGAACTTCTCCTTAACGCCGGACTTGATGATGTCCTTGAGGTACACAACGCCCAGCACGCGGCAGTTCTTGGTCACGACCAGCGGGGTGCCGCCAGCCTTGGCGATGCGCTCGACGGCCTCGTCGCACTCCTGCGAGAACACGCCGCCGGCTGCCTCCACATAGGTGCGCACGGAATCGGCAGCGCCCTTGCGGATCTCATTGCCCTCGTAGTTCACACCGGACATGCGGGTCGCCGCGGTGAAGGGGATGAACTCCATACCCTTATCCTCGAGCGTGCGGCCGCGCAGACCGAACTGCTCCTTGGCGAGCACGACGATGGAACGGCCTTCGGGGGTCTCGTCAGCCAGCGAGGAAAGCTGGGCGGCATCGGCCAGCTCCGCGGGATCGATGCCGTCGACCGGGATGAACTCGGCGGCTTGGCGGTTACCCAGGGTGATGGTACCGGTCTTGTCGAGCATGAGGATGTCGACGTCGCCGGCGGCCTCGATGGCGCGGCCGGACATGGCCAGCACGTTGGCCTCGTTCAGACGGCTCATGCCGGCGATGCCGATGGCGGAAAGAAGGGCGCCGATGGTAGTGGGAGCCAGGCACACGAGCAGCGCCACGAGCGTGGTCACGGCCGTGGGGTTGTCCATGTCGTTAAGACCGACCGAGAAGCAGGAGTAACAATACAGGGCCAGCGTGACCAGGATAAAGACGATGGAGAGGGCCACCAGGAAGATCTCCAGAGCGATCTCGTTAGGGGTCTTCTTGCGCGCGGCACCCTCGACCATCGCGATCATCTTGTCCAGGAAGCTCTGACCGGGCTCACTGGAGATCTTGACGATGATCCAGTCGGACAGCACCGTGGTACCGCCGGTAACGGCAGAGCGGTCGCCGCCGGCCTCGCGGACCACGGGGGCGGACTCGCCGGTGATGGCGGACTCGTCAACGGAAGCAGCGCCCTCGATGACGTCGCCGTCGCCGGGAATCTGCTCGCCGGCGCGTACGATCACCAGGTCGCCGCGCGTGAGCTCGGTGCCGGGAACGACGGTGAAGTGCTCCTTGTCCTCAACGGACTCGATGCGATGGGCCTCGACATCCTTCTTGGCCGCACGCAGGGAATCGGCCTGGGCCTTACCGCGGCCCTCGGCAAGCGCCTCGGCGAAGTTCGAGAACAGGTCGGTGAGCCACAGGATGACCGCGATGGCGACCACATAGTAGGTGGGCACACCCGCGTCCTGCACACCGAAGATGGAAGCGGCGGCCAGGACGGAGGTCATGACGGCGGAAAGCCACACCAGGAACATGACCGGGTTTTGAATCTGGACGCGAGGATCCAGCTTGGCAAACGAGTCGCGGACCGCGCGGCCCATCATGTCTTTTTGCATAGTCATAAATCTGCGCCCTCTTTTACGCAATCATCTGGAAGAACTCGGCAACGGGGCCAAGCGCCAGAGCCGGGAAGAAGCTCAGGGCACCAATCAGCAGAACGATGAACACGAGCAGGAATACGAACATGCCGTTGGTGGTAGACAGGGTACCGGCGCTCTCGGCGACCTTACCCTTCTTGGCCAGCGAGCCGGCGATAGCCAGCGTACCGATGATGGGCATGAAGCGGGCGAACAGCATCTCGAGGCCGAGCATGACGTTGATCCAGGGAATGTTGCAGTTCATGCCTGCAAACGCCGAGCCGTTGTTGCCGCCGCATGAAGTGAAGGCATACAGCACCTCGGAGAAGCCGTGCGCGCCACCATTGTTGAGCTGGTCGGCAAGACCGGGCACCATGCAGGCGATGGCCGAGCACACCAGAATGGCAAACGGAGTTGCCAAGCACAGGACAACTGCCCAGCGCATCTCGCCCGGCTCGATCTTCTTGCCCAGGAACTCAGGCGTGCGTCCGACCATGAGGCCGGCGATGAACACTGTGAGGATGGCGAAGCCGATCATGCCGTACAGGCCGCAGCCCACGCCGCCGAAGACGACCTCGCCCAGAGCAATCTGGAGCATCTGGACAAAACCGCCCAGCGGGGTGTAGGAGTCGTGCATGGAGTTAACCGAGCCGTTGGAAGCAGCCGTCGTGAAAGCGGACCAGGTAGAAGAGGAGGCGATACCGAAACGGCTCTCCTTGCCCTCCATGTTGCCGCCGGCCTGGCCGTCGGTCATCTCGATATTGACCGCTCCGCCATCGGCCAGCTGCGGGGTGCCCGCATGCTCGTTGACGGCGATGATGCCGGTGAAGATCACCAGCAGGATGAACATGGCGGCAAAGATGGCCTTGCCCTGCTTGGTGTTCTTGACGCCGATACCGAAGGCGAAGCAACAGGCGGCCGGGATCAGCAGCAGGCTGGTCATCTCGATGATGTTGGTGAAGGCACTGGGGTTCTCATACGGATGGGCGGAGTTCACGCCGAAGAAGCCGCCGCCGTTGGTGCCGGACTGCTTGATGGCGACCTGGGGAGCCGCGGGACCCTGGGGCAGGAACTGCTCGGTGACCACGCGCGCGCCCTCGACAACCTTACCGTCGACCTTGACCGTGTCGCCCTCGATCTGGGCGCCGTCGATGACGCTCCAGCCGCCGTCCGCATTAGGCTGAACAGCGACGGGCTCTACGAGCTCAGCCTTCTGAGCCGGCTGGAAGTTGGAGATGACGCCACCGGCAGCCAGGCAGATGCCGAACACGAGGTTCAGCGGGATGAGCACATACAGGACGGTGCGGGTGAGGTCGACCCAGAAGGAACCCAGACCCTGCTCCTTGACCTGACGGAAGCCGCGGATCAGCGCGAACATGACCGCAATACCGGTGCCGGCGGACAAGAAGTTTTGCACGGTGAGGCCCATGAACTGCACAAGGTAGGACAGGGTGGTCTCACCGGAATAGGACTGCCAGTTGGTGTTGGTTATGAAGGAAGCAGCCGTATTGAACGACAGGTCCCATGACACACCCGGCAGGTGCTGGGGATTGCCTGGCAAGAAGGACTGAAGCGCCTGGATTGCCACAAGAGCCACGAGGCCGATCCCCGAAAAGACCAGCACGCTCGCCAGATAGCGCCTACACCCCATCTGCTCTGCCGCGTCGATGCGAAGCAGACGATAGACGCCGCGCTCCACAGGAGCAAGCACAGGCGACAGGAACGTATGCTCACCATCCATGATATGGGCCATGAACCGACCGAGCGGAACAGCCAGAACGACGAGCACGGCAAAGTACAAGATGTACTGAATCGCAGCGTCCATAGTTTACGAATCACTCCTCATCAGAATGTAGATGTAATAGATAAGGAGTCCAATGCAGACGACTCCGATGATGGGAATGAGGATGTTCATTCACCGCCCCTTTCACGCGCGGTCCGATGCCTCGGACGCCTGCTCTCGCAAGCGCCTGGGGACAGTAAACGCTTCTAGGGATTAAAGAGGCGTGAGGGCTGGGGCTCACGACCTTAAGATGCCGTAAAGATGCAGGTAAAAAGCACTATTGCGGCTACAGCGCGCCTATACTCGACCTCGCGAGCATACAGTGGCGTCCTCACCGCGTATGCACGCATGGACAACGCTTCAGAAAGGCTACGCTATGCAGCGCGACGCATCGGACACTCGCGTCAATCCAGACCTCATCCTCAAGGCAATTGAGAAAGACGAGGTCGCCGATGACGCTCGAACCAGCCGGGGACACCTCAAGATTTTCTTTGGCTACGCTGCTGGCACAGGCAAAACCTATGCAATGCTTCAAGCCGCCCACGCCGCCAAGCGGCGAGGTGTCGACGTCGTCGCGGGATACATCGAGCCGCACGAACGTCCGACAACTGCCCATCTTGCACAAGGGCTTGAGAACGTGCCCTGTAAACTCATCGAGCACAACGGCATTGCGCTCAGCGAGTTCGATCTAGATGCGGCTATCGAACGCGCCCCTCAGCTCATCCTTGTCGACGAGCTCGCCCATACGAATGCGCCGGGGTCTCGCCACGACAAACGCTATCAAGACGTCGAGGAACTTCTACATGCGGGCATCGACGTCTATACGACCGTGAACGTTCAGCATATCGAGAGCCTAAACGACATGGTTGCATCCATCACCGGCGTTGTCGTGAGCGAACGAATCCCCGACCGTATCTTCGATGATGCCGACCAGGTCGAGCTCGTCGACATAGAGCCCGAAGACCTACTTGAGCGCCTTCGCGCCGGCCTCGTCTACCGTCCCGCACAAGCCGACCGAGCGCAACAGCATTTTTTTACCGTCGAGAACCTCACCGCACTCCGAGAAATCGCGCTGCGCCGCTGCGCCGATCGCACCGGCCACCTCACAGACGCCGCACGCGTGCTGGGAAACCGTGACTACTACACCAGGGAGCGTATCTTAGTCTGCGTCTCCCCGGCGCCGACCAATCCCCGCATCGTCCGTGCCGCCGCACGCATGGCGAAAGCGTTTCGCAGCGAGCTCGTCGCCCTGTTCGTAGAGAGCCCGCGCACGCAAGCCATGAGCGATGATGAGCGCGCCAAGCTTGCAGCCAATATCGCCCTAGCCGAGCAGCTCGGAGCACATATGGAAACCGTCTATGGCGACGACATCGCGTTTCAGATCTCCGAGTTCGCGCGCCTGTCGGGTATTTCGAAGATCGTCATGGGGCGCACGGGCGAGCGCAGCAGCGTCCGTCAGGCCCTCTTCGGCCGCAAATCTCTCGTAGAACAGCTCATAACATTCGCCCCGAACCTCGACATTTACATCATTCCAGAACAGTCGACTCCGCCCTCCCGGCCCAAAGGACGCCGCCGTGCGCTCGCCCCGCAGCCGCCCAGCAGCCGAGACGTGCTTCGCACGCTGGCCCTCTCTCTTGTCGCCACGGCGATCGGCACGGCTTTCCGCCATCTGGGATTTGCCGATTCCAGCATCATATCCCTCTATATCCTCACGGCCCTGCTGACCGCCGTCACCACGACGGGGCGTATCTGCACGATCGTATCGAGCGTGCTTTCTGTAGTGCTTTACAACTTCTGCTTCGTCACGCCTCTGTTTTCGCTCGCCAGCTACGACCGAAGCTATCTGGTCACGTTCGGCATCATGTTCGCTACCGCTATGGTCGCCGGCGAGTTAACTGCGCGCATCGCCGACAACGCTCGCACCTCCGCCGAGAACGCATTCAAAACACGTGTACTCCTCGAAACGAACCAGCTCTTGCAGCAAGCCCATAGCGCGGAGGAGTGCGCCCGCGTCGCCATGAACCAACTCATCAAACTGCTAAAACTCGACGTGGTCTTCTACACCGCCGAACACGGCACGCTCGGCAAGACGCTCTATGAGTCCGCTGGCACCGAAAACCGATCCACGTCGCTGCTCACCGACTACGAGCGCGCCGTTGCAACCTGGACCTACACCAACAACAAGCGCGCAGGCGCAAGCACGCGGACCCTGCCTGAGGCGCGCTGTCTCTACCTCGCGGTTCGCACCGGCGACAAGGTATTCGGTGTCATCGGCATCGACCTGGAGGGGCGCGAGATCGAAGCCTTCGAGCATTCGATCGTCCTATCTATCGTGGGTGAATGCGCCTTGGCGCTCGAAAGCGACCGGGCGGCGCAAGAGCGCGAAGAGGCTGCGGTCTTGGCGAAAAACGAGCAGCTGCGCGCCAACCTTTTGCGCTCCATCGGCCACGATTTGAGGACACCCCTCACGGCTATATCCGGATCTGCGGCAATCCTTCGGAAGAGCGACGAGAAGCTCAGCCTCGAACAACGCTGCGATCTTGCCGATGCCATCTACGACGACTCCCTCTGGCTTATCGATACCGTGGAGAACCTCCTCGCCATCACACGCGTCGAGGACGGCACCATTCGCCTCAACTTAACATCCGAGCTTATCGACGAGGTCATCGAGGCCGCCCTCAGCCATGTCGCCCAAGCATCGCATGGACGCGCCGTCACCATCGAGCGCACTGACGACATCCTGCTGGTACGCATCGACGTCCATCTCATCATGCAGGTGCTTACGAATCTCATCATGAACGCCTTCAAATACACGCCCGAGGACTCGACTGTCACCATCGGCGCACGTCGCGAGGGTGCGTTCGTCGTGGTGGACGTCGCAGACGATGGGCCGGGCGTGGCAGACTGCGACAAGCCTCATATCTTTGAGCGCTTCTTCACCTCAAGCAATACGCAGCCCGTGGATTCGCGTCGAAGCATCGGCCTTGGGCTGTCGCTCTGCCGCTCCATCGTGGAGGCGCATGGCGGCGTCATCGAAGTTCGCGACAACCACCCCCATGGGGCCATCTTCCGTTTTACCCTGCCCGCCGAGGAGATCGAGATTCATGAATAATGCCGCTAAGCCACGCATCCTCCTGGTCGAAGATGACCTGACCGTTCAAAACCTCGTTTCGACCGCGCTTGACCTCCACGGCTATGTCGTGAGCAAGGTTTGCAACGGCCAGGCCGCCATCATGGATGCGGTGTCGCACGGCCCCAGCCTCATCATGCTCGACCTCGGCCTTCCCGACATTGACGGTATCGAGGTCATCACGAAGATCCGAAGCTGGTCGGCAGTCCCCATTATCGTCATTTCGGCGCGCACCGAAGATTCCGACAAGATTGCAGCACTTGACGCAGGGGCAGACGACTACCTCACCAAGCCCTTTTCTGTGGATGAGTTGCTCGCGCGCGTCCGTGCGAATTTGAGGCGCTCCTCGATGGCGTCGAACGAGTCGACAGAAGCAAGCACGTTCGACAACGGTCCGCTGCATATCGACTACGCCGCGGGATACGCGACGAAAGACGGACGCGAGCTCTCGCTTACCCCGACCGAGTACAAATTGCTCGTCCTTCTAGCGAAAAACGTCGACAAGGTGCTCACCCACACCTTCATCACCCGCGAGATATGGGGCACGAGCTGGGACAGCGATCTGGCGAGCCTGCGCGTGTTCATGCGCACCCTGCGCAAGAAGATCGAGGCAGACCCCTCTCACCCCAAGATGATTCAGACGCACATGGGTGTCGGGTACCGCATGCAGCGTCTCTAGCCCACCCCACAAAAGTGAAAAACACCCCGCGAACGGATGCTCGCGAGGCGCTTAGATGTCTGGGCCTTACTTGATACCGCGACCCAAGTCTTCGGCGATTTTGTCTACGCCCTTAAGTGCAGCGCACGTCTTTTTGTTGGAGCAATGCCCCGTGCAAACGCCACCCTGAGCGCAGTCGGCGCAGGTGCCTTTGCGGTAGATGCGCACGCACACGGCAACAAACGCAATGCCGATAACAGCCAGTACAACAATATCGATAGGTGCCATAGCAAGCCTCCTCTAGTTAACCACCACTTACTTTACCCCATTCTCCACCTACCAAAAAGGGACAGGTTTATTTTGGTCGGTTTTATCTGCGGAAACGCCACATCTCCCCCACCAAAAAGCCCGAGTGTCGCTGGGACACCCGGGCTCGTGGAAAGGGGTTAATCCTTATTCGGACTTAAGCGGAAACTGCAGCGGAAGCAGCGTTGGTCTCGTCCTCGTCGGTCCATGCATGCTTTGGCATGGGACGGAAGATCTGGAAGAGCATCGCAACCAGCAGCACGATGGCCACCACCGTCCAGATACCAAACTGTCCAAGAACAAGCAGGTTGTAGAACTGGTTGATGAACAGGCCGATCACCCAAGCAAAGGCGCACTCGTAGCCGAGGGCAATCGCGGTCCACTTGCCGGAGTCCATCTGGTTGCGGATGGTACCCATAGCGGCAAAGCACGGAGCGCACAGCAGGTTGAAAGCGCCAAAGGCAACGCAAGCGCCCATGGTCGGGAACATGCCGGCGAACGCGGTCCACAGGCTCGGATCGGTCTCGGCGGCATCGGCAACGGACAGCAGCGAGCCGGCGGTGGCGACGACGTTCTCCTTGGCAACAAGACCCGAGACGGACAGTGCTGTTGCCTGCCAGGTGCTAAAGCCGAGCGGGGCGAAGATCCAGGCGATCAGGTTGCCGAGCATGGCAAGCACGGAGTAGTCCATGAACTCCTCGGGGATGCCGTCCATCGCAGGCAGGAAGCCAAAGGAACCGTTGTAGCTACCAAAGTTGGAGAGGAACCAAACGACGACGGTGGACGCGAAGATGACCGTGCCGGCCTTCTTGATAAAGGCCCAGCAGCGCTCCCACACGTGCAGCGCCCAAGAGCGAATCGCCGGGAAGTGGTAGACAGGAAGCTCCATAACAAACGGCGTCGGGCGACCGGCGAAGAGCTTGGTCTTCTTGAGCATGAGGCCCGAGGCGATGACGGCAAAGACGCCCAGGAAGTAGAAGAGCGGGCTGATCCACGCGGCGGTGGTGGAAGAATCGCCGATGATGGAGCCCATGAGCAGGGCGATGATCGGCAGCTTAGCGCCGCAGGGAATAAACGTGGTGGTCATGACCGTCATACGGCGGTCCTTCTCGTTCTCGATGGTCTTGGTGGCCATGACGCCGGGGACGCCGCAGCCCGAGGACACGAGCATGGGGATGAAGGACTTACCGGACAGGCCGAAGCGGCGGAACACGCGGTCCATGATGAAGGCGACGCGGGCCATGTAGCCGCAGTCCTCCAGGAAGGACAGCATGACGAACAGCAGGAACATCTGCGGCACAAAGCCGAAGATGGCGCCCAGACCGCCGACGATACCGTCACAGACGAGCGAATCGACCAGGCCACCGTCCTCGGTGCCGCCCGCCACGAGGGCGTCGTGGACCATGGTGGTAATACCCGGAACATACGGGCCATACTGCGCCGGGTCGACCGAGTCGGCGTCGTCACCCGCAGCCTCGACGGCCGCGTCGTAGGCGTCGCGGCCCTGACCGAGCACGTACCAACCGTCGGTACCGAAGAGCTGGTCGTTGGTGAAGTCGGTCACCGTGCCGCCCAGGGTGGAAACGGCGATGTAGTACACGCAGAACATGATGACCACAAAGATCGGCAGGCCCAGGATACGGTTGGTAACCACGCGGTCGATCTTCTCGGAGGTGCTCATCTTGGCCGGAGCCTTGGTGAGGCACTCGTCAATGATGTGGGCAATCACGCCATAGCGCTCACCGGTGATGATGGACTCGGCGTCATCGTCGCAGTCCTGCTCGCACTGAGCGACCAGACCTTCGACGCGAGCGGCCTTCTCCTTGGTGAGGTTGATGAGCTTGCAGGCGTCCGCATCGCGCTCGAACAGCTTGACAGCGTAGTAGCGGCGCTTGTTGGCGGGAACGCTCGCCGGCAGATTGTTCTCGATGTGGTCCAGAACGTCCTCGATGGAGGAATCGAACTTGTGCTCCGGCACCTGGCCCTTGGAAGCAGCGGACTTCTTGACCTGCTCGAACAGCTCCTTGATGCCCTTGTTCTTAAGGGCCGAGATCATCATGACCGGACAACCGAGCTTCTTGGAGAGCTTGTCCGTGTCGATCTTATCGCCGTTCTTCTCGACCAGGTCGGCCATGTTGAGGGCAACGACCACGGGCAGGCCGGTCTCGATAACCTGAAGCGCCAGGTACAGGTTACGCTCGAGGTTGGTGGCATCGACGACTTGGACGACGACATCGGGCTCGCCGCTCATGAGGTAATCGCGCGAGCATTGCTCCTCGGGGCTGTAGGGGGAAAGCGAGTAGATGCCAGGGAGGTCCGTAATGGTAACGTTCTTGTCGCTTAGGAGCTTGGCTTCCTTTTTCTCAACCGTGACGCCGGGCCAGTTGCCAACGTAGCCGTTGGCGCCGGTGATCAGGTTGAAAAGCGTGGTCTTGCCGCAGTTGGGGTTACCCGCCAGCGCGACATGGATCTGAGAGTCCGCCATTCAATCCTTCTTCCTTGTGTGCCTGCGCTGCTTTCTCCGCGCAGGCTGGATAATGTGCTTCAAAGATGCTGCATTAAGTTAGAAAAACCTAACTTTATTTGCAGAAATATGCGCCGCGAGTCCTTACTGAACCTCGACGACGGCGGCCTCCTCCTTGCGGATGGAAAGCTCGTAGCCACGCACGTTGATCTCGACCGGATCACCGAGCGGTGCAACCTTCACGACCTTGAACGAAGTGCCCTTGATGAGCCCCAGGTCCATAAGGTGACGGCGAAGCGCACCCTCACCGTGAAGCTTGACGATGGTAGAGCTCTCGCCCACCTTAACGTCACCCAACGTCTTCATCCTCTTGTCCCCCTTTCGGTTTTTATGAAATGCTGCGGACTAACCGACGGTCATGATGTGCATGGCAACCTTGGAATCGATGCCAAAGCGTGCGCCCAGCACCGTGACGATGATATTGGCGCCACTCGAGCTCACCACGTGGATTTCGCTGCCCTCGACAAAGCCGAGGTCCTTGAGGTGGTGCTTCATGTCCTCATTGCCCTTTACACGAGACACGCGCACGGTTTCGCCCGCTTTTACCATCGAAAGCGGCATGGCCGGCATCTGCGGTCCGCAAGACATGAGTGGCTCCTAACGTCAGTTCGTCCTCAACATCGACGCGATAAAAGTTAACCACGTCTATGTTCGCTTTAGTAAACTAGCACGTGGTTAACTTTTTGGAAAGGGTCCCTATTCAGATTTCGAAAAAGTTTCCTATACGAAACAAAAAGGCGCGGCAAAGGACCATCCTTTACCGCGCCCTATCATGCTTAGAGCGAGAGATTTCTGATCGATGTGACACAGGAGGCCTCATCCACGCCCGAAACACGAAAGACGACGTTCTCTCCGCACTCACCATAGAGGGCCATGAGCCCCATGACATCGCGGCCATCCGTGTGGCGATCGCCGATGCTGACTGACACGTCGCTACGATGCTTGGCAATGATGTCATAGAGCAGCGCAACCGGGCGGGCATGTAATCCCAACGGATCTTTAATCGTCTTTGTAAACTCGACCATATCCCCTCCCACGACATCGCACATTCGGCCGGCAAAACCCAGCCACGTGGTAGCTATTGTAGCGTTAGATGCTTGTCGAGAGCCCCTCTGAACACCTCGTGGTCAAAAAGTGGCAAATATGAGTACTGTCACCATTTTAGTAGCAGCAAAATCGAGAGCAAATTGCCTACTTTGAGCGATTCGAAGAGGTTGAAAGCCGTCAAACGCCCTTCAAAGGGGGTTAGATAAATTGATTTTGAGCCCATTTTGCTCCGAATAGGCCGAAAAATATGACACCTCTTTTGCAGCAGTACTCATATTTGGCATTTTTTGCCCACAGGGTCCAAAACCATGCCCCAAAACACAAAAGGAGGGGCCTCGTAAGGCCCCTCCCTAGGAAAGGGGATCGATTTATTCCACAGCCGCAGATTAATCCTAGCCGCTACTCCATCATGTCGAGGACGGAGGGGCGCAGCTCGCTCTCGGCAGCCTCGGGATCGGTCTCGCGCAGGCGGTTGATGTAGCGGTTGTACCACATCACGGCAAGGCCCAAGAAGACAACCACGCCGCCAACGTTGTAGACCAGCGTCAGCCACAGCGGCTGATCGAGCGGAATGGTGCCGCAGATAAGCACGAAGCAGAAGACCACAAGCAGGAATGCGGCAACGACCAGGCCAAAGCTGCGCGAACCCATGCGGAAGCCACGGGGGGCGGCATCAAAGTTCTTGCGCAGCATAAAGTAGGCAAGCAAAATCAGCAGCGGTGGGAGCAGAGCGGTGGCAGCAGTCATGTTGGTAACGATCATGAGCAGGTCGTCGAGGTTACCGGAGCCCAGGGCCGGAATGATCAGGATGGGGACGACGATGGCGAACTGCAGTCAAGCAGCGCGGGCAGGAATGCCATGCTCGTTGAGCTCGACGATCTTGCTACCAAAGACGCCCTTGGGGATCTCGGTGAAGAAAACCTTGATGGGAGCAGAGGTCCACATCATGAGGGAGCCCAGCGTGGCGGCGAGAAGGATCAAGCCGATGGCGCGCGTAGACACTTCCATGGGAATGCCAAAGTGGGCAAAGACAGCGCCGAACACGTCGAAGATACCGGTGGAGATGGCAACGCCGCCCTCGGGGATGAACAGGTTAACCAGCAG
This sequence comes from Collinsella sp., assembly GCA_036303765.1. Classification (GTDB taxonomy): domain Bacteria; phylum Actinomycetota; class Coriobacteriia; order Coriobacteriales; family Coriobacteriaceae; genus Collinsella. The sequence goes on from JAXIZX010000115.1 coordinate 18,257, forward strand.
CGAAGCGCCTGCATACAGAAGGCCGATGGTCAGGCCGGCGATAACGACGGTGCGCACGAAGGCCTTGACGCCACCCTTAAGGTCGTTAAGGAACACGCCGACAGACTCAGCGCCGCCAACGCCCTGGATGATCCAGGCAAGCGTACCGAAGAAGCCCCACGCAGTTGCGAAGTTGCTCATGTCGGGAGCCATGTTAGCGGGAGTAGGAGCCGTAGCGAACTCAACGCCGCCAAAGGCAGCAGCCAGGGACAGCAGGATGAACACGGCGGTCAGGCCGAGAGCCGCGGTCGAACCGAAGGAGGAAATGGAGCCGATCCACTTAGCGCCCTTGGTCGAAACCCACGTGGCGATAGCAAAGACGACGATCTCGATAATGGTGATCCACAGCTGCGAAAGCTCGGCGTTGGCACCAAAGAACACGTAGCTCGCGTAGATGATGACGTTGGGCAGGACGGACGCAAAGAAGAACAGGTTAACGAACCAGTAGCTAAATGCCGTCAGGAACGCCCAGCGACCACCCATCGAGGTCTTAACCCATGCGTACACGCCAGACTCGGAGTCCTTGTTGAGGCCGACGAACTCGGCGGTAACCAGGGTATAGGGGACAAAGTACAAAAGCGTGGCGAAGAAGAACGACGGCGCAGCTGCCAAGCCGATGGCCGCGTTGTTGTTGATGATGTTCTTGATACCGAACACGGCGGCGACCGTCATGCCCAGCAGAGCGAACGAACCAATCGTTCCTCGTTTTTCAGAGCTCATAAGCCCTCCCAATCATCTGTTAAATGTCATCTAAAACCGTCCGAGCTGCAAGTGCAAACACGGACGGCGCACCTGCTAAGGGGAATGGGGGAAAAGGGAGTCAACAAAGCCATCCCCCTTAACGGCGCGAAGCAAACGTCCAGGCGGACGAATACTACTTGTTGGGGAAGGAATAACCTTCGACTGTCACGTGCAGTACCACGACGCGGGGATCCGCGGCATCGGCCACGACACGGTAGGCCTCGTCAATTTCGACGACGGCAACGCCGCCGGTGGGAATCGTCACGGTCTCCCCCGTACCCTCAAAGCGCTCGCGATCATCGATATCGCTGTAGGCGCGCGTACAGGTAAGATCGGCCTTGGAAGCCACCTCAACGGTCAGATTGCCGT
>JAXIZX010000116.1:0-10054 GCA_036303765.1 Collinsella sp.
CTCCTGAGCGCGGGACAGTCGCGTCTGGTCCGCTACACCATGGGCGGCGAGAACTCCGATACCGGCATGATCTGCGGCGGAGCCATCTGCCTGTGCTATCTGCATCTGGATGCGACCCAGGCACCGTTGTTCCAGGAAATTGCCGACGTCTTGGTCTATCGGCGCATCGGCGACTTCGTCATCGACTTTGAGCCGTTTATTGCGAGCGCGCTCGAGGGCGATGTGGCCGAGTACCATGGCGAGGCATCGCGCCATACCATTGCTGGCTGCCCCGGGCTTTCGCTGGTGGAGGAGGGGAGTAAGGTCACCTACACCAACGCGGCCTCTGAGATTCCCGCGGCGCACATCGAGACGCTCTGCCCCGAGGGCCTGACCTACATCTTTGGCTGCGGCCACGTGGGCGCCGCGACGGCGCGGGTGCTCACGGCGGCGGGCTTTGCCGTCGTGGCGTGCGACGACCGTCCCGGCACGCTGACCCCCGATTGGGTGCCCGGTGTCTACGACCGTCGTCTGGTCGACTACAAGAGCCTGAGCAAGCAGTGCCCCATCGGCCCGCGCGACTTGGTGGTCGTGGCCACGGCGGGTCACAAGTCCGATATCGACGTGGTGATTCAGGTCATGCGCGCCAAACCCGCCTATCTGGGCTGCCTGGGCTCGCGCCGCAAGACGGCCTTTGTGCGCGCCCGCCTGGAGCAGGAGGGCTTTACGCAGGAGCAAATCGACGAGTTGCACCTGCCGATTGGCGTTGCCATCGAGGCGGAGGACCCCGAGGAGATCGCCATCTCCATCGCCGCCGAGATGATCCACCTGCGCCGCACCAAACTCGTCCCCCGCAAACGCTAGTCGCATCCCAAATGAGCTGCCCCGGCCCTCTGCCGCATGCGGGTCAAAATGCTACCTGTGCCATATGCCCTATAATGTCCGCCCGTTGGGCGGCATAGGGCCGCTGCCTAGAGTATGGGAGGCGCTAATGGCAGAGTCGGCAGCAGGGGACGCCCTGTTCGAGCGTACGGGAAAAGTATCGTTTGTGCAGGTATTGCCCCATGTATTGCAACATGTGCTGGCGGCGTTTGCGGGCATCGTCACGCCCGCCATCATCATCGCGTCGGTCTGTGGCTTTACCCCTCAAGAGGAAGCCGCTGTCATCCAGGCGTCGCTCGTCCTTTCGGCGCTCGACATTTTCCTTCAACAGTTCCCCATAAAAGGTGTGGTCGGTTCGGGCCTGCCCATCGTGATGGGCGCGAGCTTCACCTTCGTGCCGGCGCTCAAGGCGGTCGGTCTCGAGCTTGGCTTTGAGGCCGTGCTAGGCGCCCAGGTAATCGGCGGTGCGCTCGTCGCGCTCTTCGGCCTGCTGTTTAGGCGCGTGAGTTTTCTGTTCCCGGCCCCGGTGCTCGGCACCGTTATCTTTGTCATTGGCCTGTCGCTATGCCCAGTGGCAGTTGCCTCCATGGCGGGCGGGGAAGGCGCGGCCGATTTTGGCAGCGTCACCAACTGGGCCGTCGCGCTCGTGACGTTTGTCGTCACCCTTATGGCGGGCAACTATGGCAAGGGCGCCCTTAGGCTGGGCAGCATCCTGGCCGGTATCTGCGCGGGCTTTGTTTTGGCTGCGGTACTGGGCATGGTCGATTTCTCGGCCATCGCGACCGCCAGCTGGTTCGCCCCGCCGGCCCTAGGCGCCCATCGCCTGGTGTTCGATCCGGCCGCGTGCGCCGTCGTGGGCGTCGTCGCCATTGTCAACGCCGTGCAGGTCATGGGCGAGTTTGCCGCTGTCTCGTCTGCTGCGCTCGATACCCCTGCGACCGATGGCCAGATCTCGGGTGGTCTGATCGCCAACGGTCTGGTCGGCATGCTCTCGGGCTTTTTGGGCGGCGTCCCCACGGCAACCTTTGGGCAGAATGTAGGCATTATCGCCGAGAACAAGGTCGTCAACCGTATGGTCTTTACGCTCGCCGCCGCCATCTTGCTCATCGCGGGACTGCTGCCCAAGTGCGCGGCGGTACTCACGTCTATTCCGCAGCCGGTAATCGGCGGCGCCACGATCGGCGTGTTCGCAACCATCGGCATGAACGGCGTGGTCATGTTTGCCCGCCACGGCCTGTCTCAGCGCGATACCACGCTCATGGGTCTGTCTATCGCCTTTGGCACGGGCATTGAGCGCACGGCCGGCGCACTTGCTGGCGCTGGATTCCCCGCATGGGTCGGCACCGTCTTTGGCGGATCCTCCATTGCCGTCGCCGCGCTTGTCGCCGTCGTCCTCAACCTGGTCCTGCCTCGCCAAAAATAACGCCCCATATATGAGTTGCGGTGAAATACGGACTGTTTAAGCCTGTTAAGCCATCAAACAGTCCCTATTTCACCGCAACTTATGTGGGGATGGCTGGATGCTGAGGCTTTACCCGGCAATGTTGCGCAACAACGTTTGACAATTCGCTCTTAGCATATGCTTAGAAGAGATTGCGCTCCGCCATGCACGTGGGCGCTCAAGCATGCCCGTCTTGAACGGGTGTCGAACGAGGGGGAGCTTGGATGTTCTGTCGAAACTGTGGATCGAAAATCGAGGACGGAGCCCAGTTCTGCGCCGTATGCGGCGCATCCGTCGTACCAGATGATCAAGCGCAAACGGGAGGGGCGAACCCCTTGCCCGTTGATGCTGCAGCACCTATCGGGTCGCAGCAAGTCGACATGGCGGCCGAGGCTGCTGCGTCCAGCCCCAAACGTTCCAAGAAGCCGTTCATCATCGCTGCCGTCGTGGTGGCTCTGCTCGCCGTGGGTGGCGGAGCCGGTTATTACTTTGGCGTCTATGCGCCGGAGCAGGCACGCGAAGCTGCCGAGCAAGAGGCCCTCGCCGCAAAGCACGCCGTGCGGTTTACGGTCTCGGCCGAGGGGTGGGACACATCGGCTGGCGCGAGCAGGCTGCCGCTGCACATCACCGGCAAGGAGGCGCGCGGCAAGAAGGTCGACGTCGTTCGCTATGTCGACAGCACGGGAGCGGGCGTCGAGCTCCGTCGCGGCAGCTATAAGGCCGAGGTCGCAGCCTCGCCCATTGCAGCCGATGGCACCATCTATGCCGTGCCGGGCGAAAAGGTCGACGTCAAGGTTAGCAAGAAGGCGGAGGGCAAAAAGAGCATCGATGCCGGCAACGTTTCGCTCGCTCCGGTCGAGGCAACCGAGGTGACCGACGACGAGATTGCCGCCGCCAAGAAATATGCCGAGGAAGACGCGGGCGCCAGGAAGGCTGGCTTTTCCTTTGATGTCGATGCATTGGCCCAAGCGGCAACCAAGCGCCGCGATGACGCCGTAGCCGCCAAGCAAGCCGAGGAAGAAGCCAAGCGCCAGGCGGAAGAAGCAAAGCAAGCAAGAACCATCGATACGGACTACTTCACTATGGTTCTTCCCGACTGGTTCCCTATTGATGATTACGAGGTCACCGAAAGTCAGGCATCCGGCTCATTTGCCAAGTGGTTCAGGGTTCATAGGACCGGTGCGGATCAAGATGACCACTCCGCGGATTTTACCATTATCGTGCACGATAACAGCTTGGGTGGTTTCGGGCCTGTTTTCTTTAGAGATCTAGGGAAAACGTCGGAAGGTTACTCGGTTTGGCTTTCAGGTGGATCGGCCCATCCGGTAGAAGGCTCATACAAGCTCGAGGCAGACGATGCTTTCGGCATGCCAGTGGAAGACTACGCCAACATCCTCGCCTCCTGCATGACGCTCAAGTAGCCGGCACGCTCCAGCCAAAGCAATCTTCCAAGAAACGAAGGACTCCATCGAGAGTGGATTTTCTCCCACTTTTGGCCTGCATCATGGCCAAAAGTGGGAGATTATCCACTCTCGTGTGTTGTGCGTCCGATAATCCACTCTCATGCGTCCGAAAATCCACTCTCGTTCCTCAACAACTATGCCCTGGCTCCCAACAGATCAATTTGTGCGGGGGAGTTGTGGAGTTGTGCAGGCAGACGAGGTTTTTCTGGAAATACGCACCCAATGCGCGTATAGTACCGATTGTTTTGTCGGCTCCTGCTGTGTCGAGTCCAAACCGCGAAATGCCATGAGCGGCGCGGATGCAGCCAGGAGGCACGAGGACAACCCATCGTGGCCACGCCCCGTGCTTAAAACCCCAAGAAGGAGTGAACAATGGCAGAAGAGAAGTATGTGCCGCGTCTGAAGACCAAGTACAACAACGAGGTCAAGCAGCAGCTTCAGGACAAGTTCCAGTACGAGAACGTCATGATGATCCCCAAGTTTGAGAAGATCGTCGTGAACATGGGTGTCGGCGAGGCCGCTACCGATTCCAAGGCCATCGACGGTGCCGTGCGCGACCTGCGCGCCATCACCGGCCAGCAGCCGATGATCACCCGTGCCCGCAAGTCCATCGCTACTTTCCGCCTGCGCGCTGGTATGCCGATCGGCTGCAAGGTTACCCTGCGTGGCGACCGTATGTGGGAGTTCTTCGATCGTCTGACCTCCGTCGCGATCCCCCGTATCCGCGACTTCCGCGGCATCTCCGCCAAGAGCTTCGACGGCCGTGGTAACTTCTCCATGGGCGTCACCGAGCAGCTCATCTTCCCCGAGATCGACTTCGACTCCGTCGATCACCAGCGTGGTATGGACATCACTTTCGTGACCACCGCCAACACCGATGAGGAGGCCAAGGCCCTTCTGGACGCCTTCGGTTTCCCGTTCAAGAAATAGGTTCACCTGCCCTATAAGCGCCGTTCCCACAAGGGGGCGGCGTTTGGGGCGAACAATACTCTATGTGAGGAGGATATAAGTGGCTAAGACATCGATGATCGTCAAGTGCAATCGCAAGCAGAAGTTCTCTACTCGTGAGTACACGCGCTGCCAGCGCTGCGGCCGTCCGCACTCTGTGTACCGCAAGTTCGGCCTGTGCCGTGTCTGCTTCCGTGAGCTTGCACTCAAGGGCGAGCTTCCCGGCGTTAAGAAGGCCAGCTGGTAAGTCACTACCAGCGTTTCAAGCATCAGTTTGGAACAGGGAAAACGCGCTAAAAAGGCTTTGCCGTTAAGGGCGGCGAAGAACCAAGAGCACGTGTTCATCAAGAACGAAGGAGAATCTGTATGAACCTTACAGACCCGATCGCAGATATGCTTACGCGCATCCGTAACGCTAACTCTGTGAACAAGGCCACGGTCTCCATGCCGAGCAGCAAGAAGCTCGTCGAGATCGCTCGTGTTCTGCACGAGGAGGGCTACATCGAGGGCTACGATGTCGAGGACACCGTTCCCCAGAAGACTCTGCACATCACGCTTAAGTATGGTCCCAAGAAGGCTAAGGTCATCAACGGCATCCGCCGCATTTCCAAGCCGGGCCTGCGTAAGTACACCGGCGTTGCCGACATGCCCCGCGTCCGCGGTGGCCTTGGTACCGCCATTATTTCCACCAGCCATGGCGTCATGACCGACCGCGATGCTCGCAAGCACAACGTCGGCGGCGAGATCATCGCTTACGTCTGGTAATTCGCTCGGTAGGTAGAAGGAAAGGAGATCACCGTGTCTCGTATCGGTAATAAGCCTGTCCAGATTCCCGCCGGAGTCGAAGTGGCAGTCAACGGCAACAACGTTGTCGTCAAGGGCCCCAAGGGCCAGCTCGAGCTCGATGTCTTTGAGAAGCTCGCTATCAACGTCGAGGACAACGTCCTCACCGTTTCCCGTCCCGACGACGAGCGTGAGACCCGTGCCCGCCACGGCCTCACCCGCGCCCTCATCCACAACATGGTTGTTGGCGTTTCTGAGGGCTTCGAGAAGAAGCTCGAGCTCGCCGGCGTCGGTTACCGCGTGCAGCAGAAGGGTAAGAACCTCGAGTTCTCCCTGGGCTTCTCGCATCCCGTGATCGTCGAGGCTCCTGAGGGCATCACCTTCGAGGTTCCCGACAACACCCACGTGAACGTCAAGGGTATCAACAAGCAGCAGGTCGGTCAGATCGCCGCTGAGATCCGCGGCCATCGTCCTCCCGAGCCTTACAAGGGCAAGGGTATCCACTACGTTGGCGAGCACATCCGCCGCAAGCTGGGTAAGGCCGCCAAGTAGTCGTAACCGACTCACTCGCATAAGACCAGCACCCCGTCAGGTGCTGGCAAGATCAACCTTTTTAGGAGTTTACGTATGAACAAGCATAAGGCGAAGCTGGAAGGCCTCAAGCGTCGTCAGCGTCGTGTTCGCGGCAAGGTCTCGGGTACCTCCGAGCGTCCGCGTCTTCGCGTGACCCGTACTAACGCCAACATCTATGCCCAGATCATCGACGACAGCAAGGGCTCCAGCCTGACGCTCGTCTCTGCCTCGACCCTCGAGGCCGAGTTCAAGGGCACCCACACCTCGAACAAGGAGGCTGCGGAGAAGGTCGGTCAGCTCGTTGGCAAGCGCGCCATCGAGGCCGGCATCACCAAGGTCGCCTTCGATCGCGGTGGCCGTATCTACCATGGCCGCGTCAAGGCCCTCGCCGACGGTGCTCGTGCCGCCGGTCTCGAGTTCTAGGAGGTATGTAGCACATGGCTCGTAATCAGAAGCAGCAGCGCGAGGCCTCCGAGTTCGAGGAGCGCGTCGTTTACATCAACCGCGTGTCGAAGACCGTCAAGGGTGGTCGTCGCATGAGCCTCGTCGCTCTCGTCGTCGTTGGCGACGGCAAGGGCAACGTCGGCGTTGGCATGGGCAAGTCCGCTGAGGTGCCCATGGCCATCTCCAAGGCATCTCTCGATGCCAAGAAGAACATGTTCCACGTGCCGGTGACCGAGCAGGGCACCATCCCGCACGAGGTTCTCGGCCACTTTGGTGCCGGCCGCATCATCATCAAGCCCGCTGTCGAGGGTACCGGCGTTATCGCCGGCGGCGCTGTGCGTCCCCTCTTTGAGCTTGCTGGCATCAAGAACGTCCTGTCCAAGTCCCTCGGTACCGACAACGGCCTCAACATCATCAAGGCTGCCGTCGAGGGCCTCAAGGAGCTCTCCAGCCCTGAGGACGTCGCGGCTCGCCGTGGCCTGACGGTCTCCGAGATGTTCGTCGGTAAGGAGAACTAAGCATGGCTGACACCATCAAGATCAAGCAGGTCCGCAGCACCAACGGTTGCAAGCAGGACCAGGTCCGTACTGTCCGTGCCCTCGGTCTCCACAGGATCCGCGAGGTTCGCGAGATTGCTGACAACGAGTCCGTCCGCGGCATGATCTTCAAGGTCAAGCACCTTGTCGAGATTGTAGAGGAGTAGCAAATGCAGCTTCACGATCTTACTCCCGCGCCCGGTTCCACCAAGAACCGCAAGCGCGTCGGCCGTGGCAATTCTTCGGGTCACGGCACCACTTCTGGCCGCGGCCAGAAGGGCCAGGGTTCCCGCTCTGGCGGCACCAAGGGTGCCGGCTTCGAGGGTGGCCAGACTCCGCTGGCTATGCGCCTGCCCAAGCTTCCGGGTTTCCGCAACCCCCGTCGTATCGAGTACACCGCCGTTAACGTTGAGCGTCTCGAGCGTAAGTTCGAGGATGGCGCTGTGATCGACGGTGCCGCTCTTAAGGCCGCTCGCATCACCAAGAGCGAGTTCGAGCCCGTCAAGGTGCTCGGCAATGGTGAGCTCACCAAGAAGTTCACGGTCAAGGTCGACAAGGTCAGCGCTTCTGCGCAGGCCAAGATCGAGGCCGCCGGCGGAAAGGTCGAGCTGCCGTGCTAAATGGTCTTAAGAATGCTTTCCGCATCAAAGAATTGCGCGAAAAGATTCTTTTTACCATAGCTATGCTCGTCGTGTACCGCATTGGTGCGCACGTTCCTGTGCCCGGCATTCCCTTCCAGGGGATGCTGGGCCTTTTCTCGACCGATAACAATTCGGTCGCCGCAGGTGCTATGGCCCTCCTGAATCTTTTCTCTGGCGGCGCGTTGAGCTACGTGTCGGTGTTTTCGCTGGGCATCATGCCTTACATCACCAGCTCGATCATCCTCCAGATGCTCCAGGCCGTTGTGCCTTCCCTGCATGAGCTTGCCCGCGAGGGCGAGGTCGGTCAGACCAAGATTACGCAGTATTCGCGTTACCTCACCCTGGCTCTGGCAATCCTCAACTCCGTGGGTTACCTCTTCCTCTTTAAGAGCTTCGGCATCAGCTTTAATGGTGCCGGCGCTCCCGAGATCATCTTCGACCTCATGATCGTCGGCACGCTCACTGCGGGCGCCATGCTGATCATGTGGATTGGTGAGCTCATCACCCAGCGCGGTATCGGCAATGGCATGTCGCTGATCATCTTTGCGAACATCATGGCCGGTCTGCCGCAGGCTATCTTCTCCAGCACCGAGGGCAATGCCGGTGGCATCATCACCATGGTGATCATCTGCGCCATCATCCTGCTGGTTATCCCGCTGATTGTTTTCCTTGAGCGCGGCCAGCGCCGCATTCCGGTCTCTTACGCTAAGCGCGTCGTGGGCCGTCGCATGATGGGTGGCCAGACCACCTACCTGCCCATCAAGGTCAACACCGCGGGTGTCGTGCCGATCATCTTCGCCTCGGCGCTGCTGTACTTCCCGGCTCAGATTGCCGTGTTCTTCCCCGGCATCGGCTGGATTCAGGCAGTTGCCTCCGCGCTTTCGACCGGTTGGCTCAACTGGGTGCTTAACGTTGTCCTCATCGTGTTCTTCGCGTACTTCTACACCTCCATGGTGTTCAACCCCGATGACACGGCCGATAACCTTAAGAAGCAGGGCGGCTTTATTCCGGGCGTCCGTCCGGGTAGGGCTACCGCGGCCTACATCAAGAACGCGCTCAACAAGATCACGCTTCCCAGCGCTGTCTTTTTGGCGCTCATCGCCATCGTGCCTTCGATCATCTTCTCCTTCACGGGTAACCATCTGATCCAGGCATTTGGCGGCACGTCCATCCTCATCATGGTCGGCGTCGTGCTCGACACGGTCGATAAGCTCGAAGGCCAGATCAAGATGTATGATTACGATGGATTCTTTAAATAGGCTAGAGGAGGATTGCTCATGAACCTCGTATTGCTCGGAGCTCCGGGTGCCGGTAAGGGCACCGTCGCACAGGAGCTCGTCGCCGAGTTTGGCGTCGCCCATATTTCCACGGGCGACCTGCTGCGTGCTGCCGTCAAGGGTGGCACCGAGCTTGGTATTCAGGCTAAGAAGTACATGGACGCTGGCGAGCTCGTTCCCGACCAGCTCGTGATCGACCTTGTCAAGGAGCGCCTTGCCGCCGATGACGCCCAGCAGGGCTTCATCCTCGACGGCTTCCCGCGCAACACCGCCCAGGCTGTGACGCTCGATTCCGAGCTTTCCGCCATGGGTCGCGAGATCGACTGTGCCCTTCTGGTCGATGTAGCCCCCGAGGTCATTATCGATCGTCTGTCTTCGCGTCGCACCTGCCGCGCCTGCGGTTACACCGGCACCGCTGCCGATGCCACCTGCCCCAAGTGCGGTGGCGAGATGTATCAGCGCGACGACGACAAGCCCGAGACCATCAAGAACCGTCTCGACGTCTACGAGAAGTCCACGAGCCCGCTCGTTGACTACTATCGTGGCCAGGGTCTGCTCAAGTCGGTCAACGGTGACCAGGCTCGCGAGACCGTGTACGGGGATGTCAAAGAGGCTCTCGGTCTATGATCAAGATTAAGTCTGCAACGCAAATCGAGCAGATGAAGAAGGCAGGAGCGCTATCTAAGATGGCGCTCCGCCACGTTGGAGCCATGGTGCGCCCCGGCGTTTCGACTTTTGAGCTCGATCAGCTCGCGGAGCAGATTATCCGCATGCATGGCGGCACCCCGGCCTTTAAGGGCTACGGCGGGTTCCCGGGAACCATCTGCGCATCGATCAACGATGCCGTGGTTCACGGTATTCCCAACCCCGACATGATCCTGCGCGATGGCGATATCATCTCCATTGATACGGGAGCTGTCGTTGACGGTTGGGTCGGCGATAACGCTTGGACGTTTTTCGTCGGCACCCCCACGCCCGAAGCCAAGGCTTTGTGCGAGGTCACGCGCGATTGCCTTAAGGCTGCCATCGAGCAGGCTGTTCCCGGTAACCATATCGGGGACGTCGGTTATGCCGTTCAGTCCCTCGC
>JAXIZX010000117.1:0-3050 GCA_036303765.1 Collinsella sp.
GGATATGAGACTGAGCCGAAGGCGTCGATGACATGCCGGGGGCGGACCGGGACGGGTTAACGGCAGGCCCCGCCGACCGATTGCAAGCGGTCGGCGGGGCCATTGTGGCTCTTGACAGAGGATTGGGTCATATGAGCGAAAACCCGCCAGAGCGAGCAAGGTGCCTTGAAACGAGGCGGCATAGACCTTCTGGTCATGCCGCCGAAGCTGAAAGGCAGATTGCCGCTCTGGCGGGTTTGCAGCGTCGAGCCGTTACGCGGCTTGGTAAAACCGCGTAACTAAAGGCGTAACCTACAGCGCGTCAGCGCAGCGCTTACAGATATGAGCGTGGCCGTTGTACTCGCCGACGGTGGTGCGGTAGTTCCAGCAACGGTCGCAGCACTCGCCCTCGGCAGCTTCAATGGCAACGGAGAGTTCCTCGCCCTGGGTCAGCTCAACATCGGAGACGATGTAGAACTCGGCCAGGTCGACGGCCTTATCACCGGTCAGCAGCGCGTACATCTCGGCGGGAACGACCGCCTTGACGCGGACCTGCTGGCTCTTAGTGAAGGTGCCGGCAGAACGGGCATCCTCAAGGGCCTTGGTCACGGCGCTACGGAGCTCGAGCGAAGCCTCGAGCACGCCCTCAAACTCATTGGCCTCGTCGACCGTGATGGGCGACTTGTACCAATCGAGCAGCGCGGCGTACTTCTGGTGATCGACGCAGCCGGCGGGCGCATAGGCCATGGCCTCGTCGACCGTGTAGGAAAGGATCGGCTGCAGGTCGCGCATGAGCATCGAGAAGAGCTCGGCCAGCACGGTCTGGGCGCTGCGGCGCTCGAGCGTGCCGGGCTTCTCGCAGTACAGACGGTCCTTCAGGGCGTCGAGGTACACGTTGGAGAGCTCGGTAACCACGAAGTCGTAAAGCGCACGGTAAGCGCGCGGGAACTCGTAGCTGGCGTAAGCGTCGTCGACCTCGGCCTGGACCTGGGTCAGGCGGGCAACCATGAGCTTATCGAGCGGCAGCAGGTCGGCAAAGGCGACGCCGTCGGTCTCGGGCTCAAACTGGCCCTCGAGCTCGGAGAGCAGGAAGCGCAGCGTGTTGCGGAAACGACGGTAGGCATCGGACGTACGAGCGAGGATCTCGTGGTCGATAGACACGTCGGAGCTGGTGTCGACCGAGGCGACCCACAGGCGGATGATGTCGGCGCCCATCTCGTCGCAGACCTTGTTGGGGTCGATGACGTTACCGAGCGACTTGGACATCTTGCGGCCCTGGCCGTCGAGGGTGAAGCCCTGCGAGACGACCGCCTTGTACGGAGCGTGGCCGTTGGCGCCCACCGAGGTGAGCAACGAGCTCTGGAACCAGCCGCGGTGCTGGTCGGAACCCTCGAGATACACGTCCGCCGGATACTCCAGCTCGGGACGGTACTCGCAGACGGCCTTCCAGGAGACGCCGGAATCCCACCACACGTCGAGGATGTCCTTATCGGCCTTGAGGTGATGGCCACCGCACTTGGGGCAGACGCACGCCTCGCCCAGGTAACTCTCGGGAGCGTCGGTGAACCAGGCGTCGGAGCCCTTCTCGTGGAAGAGCTTGATGACGGCGTCGAGCGTGGCGTCGTTCATGACCTTCTCGCCGCAGTCGGCGCAAGTGTAGCTGGGGATAGGCACGCCCCAGTTGCGCTGACGGCTGATGCACCAGTCGGGACGCTGCTCGACCATGGCGCCGATGCGGTTGGCCGCGTGGGCCGGATACCACTTGACGTTCTCGCGGACCTCTTTGCCAGCCTGCTCGCGCAAACCGGTCTTGTCCATCGAGACGAACCACTGGTCGGTAGCACGGAAGAGCACCGGGTGCTTGCAACGCCAGCAGTGCGGATAGCTGTGCGTGATCTTCTTCTCGAGGACTAGGGTACCGCGCTCGCGCAGGAACTCGATGATGTGCGGGTTGGCTTCATCGGTATCCATACCGCTGAAGGGGCCACCGGTACCAAACTCCTCGCCGGTGTAGAACTTGCCGTCGTCATCGACCGGCATGCAGATGTCGGTGATGCCCTCCTTGAGGCAGGCAAAGTAGTCGTCGACGCCGTGGCCGGGCGAGTTGTGGACGATACCGGTACCGTCATCGACGCCGACGTAATCGGCCAGCAGCGCCACGCCCTCAACGCCGTCAAAGATCGGCTGCTTGTAGTGGATGTGGTGGAAGGTCTCGGCGGGAACCACGTAGGACTTGCCGTCGACCATAACCGGGGTGTACTCCCAGCCAAACTCCTCGCAGCACTTGGGAGCCAGGTCCTCAAGCATGACCTCGGCACGACCTTCGTGCTCAACGGCGACATAGGCGGCGCCGGGCTTAAGGGAAACGGCCTGGTCGGAGGGGATGGTCCACGGCGTGGTCGTCCAGATGATAAAGTCGACCGGGCCGTCGAAGTTCTCGAGACCGGCGGGCTTGGAGGTCATCTCAAAGCGCACGAAGATGGACGGGCTCGTCTCGTCGGAGTACTCGATCTCAGCCTCGGCCAGCGCGGTGTGGCAGTGCTTGCACCAGTGGACGGGCTTGTGGCCGCGATAGATCATGCCCTTGTCGAACATGGCCTTGAAGACCTCAATGTCGGCGGCGTCATGCTGGTGATAGAGCGTCAGATACGGGTTGCCCCAGTCGCCAAGCACGCCAAGGCGACGGAAGCCAGCCTTCTGGAGCTCGATGTTCTCGACAGCGAACTTGTTGCAAAGCTCGCGGATCTTAGCCGTGGAGGTCTGGTTGAACTTCTCGGTGCCGAGCTTCTCCTCGACCTTATGTTCGATCGGCTGACCGTGGCAGTCCCAACCGGGAACATAGGGAACCTCATAGCCCTGCATCATCCAGTAACGGTTGATTATGTCCTTGGAGATCTTGTTCATGGCGTGGCCGATGTGGATCGGGCCGTTGGCGTACGGAGGGCCGTCGTGCAGCACGAACTTCTTGTGACCCTCGTTCTTCTTTAGAACTTGCTCGTAGACCTTGTTGTCCTGCCAGTCCTTGAGTCGCTTGGGCTCGGACTTGGAAAGACCGGCACGCATGGGAAAAC
>JAXIZX010000118.1:0-20407 GCA_036303765.1 Collinsella sp.
CGGCTCACTTTGCAGAGCCCGTCGCCGCGGCAATCAACGAGAGCGCTGCGGTGTTTGCGGCACCCGAGCCCGCCGCGCCGGCGTTTCCCATAGCCCCGGCATCCGAGGTTGCGCCCGCGTCTACGCCGGCGCCCGAGGCGGGGACATCCCCCGAGGACGGCCCTGCACCCAAGACCCCGCAGCCTGCGCCCGCAAGCGAGTCCGATGCCGTGGCCGAGCCCGCCGCCCAGTCGCAAAACACGCCCGCGCCGTCGCACTTTGCGACGCCCGAGCCTATAGACGTCAGCCCGCAAGATGACGAGTCGACCGCCCGCGTTTCCGAGGAGCCCGACTCCCCGGACACCGGCGATTCCGAATCAAACGCCGTGACCGACACCGTCTCTCCCGGTGACACCGCCGAAATCGACGTTGCCGCCGTTGAGGCCAAGCTCAAAGACCCCGGCTCGACCATGAGCTTTGAACCCCTGACCGAGGAGCGCATCGAGACCGACTCGACCTATGATGCCGGCACCACCACGCAACTCATGTGGGGCGCCCGCTCCGACGTTGGCTGCGTGCGCCCGCACAATGAGGATTCCTACCTGGTGCAGTCGCCGCTCTTTTGCGTATGCGACGGCATGGGTGGTCACGCTGCCGGCGAGGTAGCCTCTTCCATCGCCGTCGAGACTATTGCCAAGACGGCCCCACAGTCCGCCGACGCAGCACGCCTGGCCGCAGCCGTCGAGGCAGCCAACGCCGCCGTAATCGAGGCGGCCCTGAACGGCCTGGGCAAGCCCGGCATGGGCTGCACAGCCACCTGCGCCTACATCGAAAACGACACGCTCGCCATCGCCCACGTGGGCGACTCTCGCGCCTATCTGCTCCACGAGGGCACGCTCATCCGCGTGACCCGCGACCACTCCTATGTGGAGGAGCTCGTGGACGCCGGCGAGATTACGGCAGACGAGGCTCGCGTCCACCCCAACCGCTCGGTCATCACCCGCGCGCTGGGCTCGGATCCCGCAATGTATGCCGACCACTTTACCCTGCATATCGAGGAAGGCGACCGCCTGATCCTGTGCTCGGACGGTCTTTCGAGCATGATTCCCGATAGCGATATCGAAAACATCGCCACGCAGTCCTCGACCGCGCAAATCTGCGTCGACAACCTAGTGGACGCGGCGCTTGCCGCCGGCGGCCACGACAACGTAACCGTAGTAGTCGTTGACCTGGTTGACGATGGCGTTATGCGCGAGGCGCAACGCGTGCGTCGCCGCAACGTTACTATCGCCGCCATCCTGGCCCTCGTCTTTGTGCTGGCAGCTGGCATCTGGGCCTACACGGGTGTCACCGGCTCGTACTACCTGGGTACCTACCAGGGCAATGTCGCCGTCTGGCGCGGCCTGCCCGGCAAGCCACTCGGACTCAAGCTCCACTGGCTCGAAAGCGAAACCAGCATCAAGCTGTCCGACCTGCCCGAAGACACGCAAAACCGCCTCAAGGCGGGCATTCCGCAAACAAGTGTCGACGATGCGCAGGACACGATATCCAAGTACCGCCACCAGATCGACGAGGAGCAGACCCGCCAGGTGATCGACGCGCAAACGATTCGCGACAACACCAATCAGGGATCGACCTCCGAATCAGATTCCGAGAAAACCGCCGAACAGTCCGCCGAGGCCGAAGCCTCCGATAAGAATTAGAAAGGGAGTGCCGCTTATGAGTCGCCGCAACACCGAGCTGCTCTTGCTCATCGCCTCGGCGTTCCCCGTCATCCTGCTGTATGCGATGTACGTCCTCACCGCGGGCGCTGCCATCTCCTTTGAGACGCTCGCCGTACCGATCGGCCTCTTTGCCGCCTTTGCCGCGGCCCACATCGCCGTGCGCATCTTGGCGCCCGGTGCCGACCCCGCCATCCTGCCCATCGTATTTATACTTTCGGGCATCGGCATCACGTTCGTGACGCGTCTCGCCCCCGCTCTCGCCATCTCACAGCTCATCATCCTGTTTGTCTCGGTGGCGCTCATGGTGGGAACGCTTGCACTAGTCAAAAACCTCGACGTGGTCATGCGCTACAAGTACACCTTTGGCATCATCGGCATCATTCTGCTGATGCTGCCTATCTTTATCGGCACCACGATCTCGGGCTCCAAGCTGTGGATTCGCATCGCGGGCTTTACCATCCAGCCCGGCGAGTTCGCCAAGGTCTTTATCGTCCTGTTCCTGGCCGGCTACCTGGCCGAGAACCGCGAGCTGCTCTCCATCTCCAACCGCAAGATTCTGGGCTTTAAGATCCCTCGCCTGCGACTGCTGCTGCCGCTGTTTGCCGTGTGGGGTGTGTGCCTGCTCGTCGTCGTCTTCGAACGCGACCTGGGTTCGGCCGTGCTGTTCTACACCATCTTCTTGCTGATGCTCTACGTTGCCACGGGGCGCTTTTCGTATGTCGTTATCGGCCTTGCGCTCTTAGCTGTTGGAGCCGTGGGCGCCTACAAGTTCCTGTCTCACGTTCAGGTGCGTTTCCAGGTTTGGCTCGATCCGTTTAAGGACGCCCAGGGCCAGGGCTACCAGATCGTCCAGTCGCTCTTCTCGCTTGCCGATGGCGGTCTGGTCGGTGTTGGCATCGGCAACGGCATGGCCAACAACATCCCTGTCGTCGAGTCCGACTTTATCTTCTCGGCTATCGGCGAGGAGATGGGCCTTTTGGGCGGCGGCGCCGTGCTCATCCTGTTTATGCTCTTTGCCGTGCGTGGCCTCACCACGGCTGCCCGCGCTAAATCCGACCTCGCTGCCTTTAGCGCCACGGGCCTTACGGCCGCCATCAGCTTCCAGGCCTTCTTGATCGTTGGCGGCGTTACCCGTCTGATCCCGCTGACCGGCGTCACCCTGCCCTTTATGAGCCAGGGCGGCTCCTCGCTGCTGGCAAGCTTCATCATCGTCGCGCTCCTGCTGCGCGCCGGTGACGAGGCGACCGGACGCGAGGCCGAGCTTACCGGCACCGGCACCATGGCCGCCATCACCGATGATCAGGTCGCATCTGCCGCCGCCCCGACGGGCACGCGCTTTGCCACCTCGTCTTCCTACGGCAGCGGCAGCCATTCCGTCGGCTCGCGCATGCGCCGTCGCCTGCTCGACACGCCTGAATCCGGTGTGCTCGGCCGCGTGGCGCTCGCCAACCGTCTAACCCGTGCGGTGCTCGCTTTTACGGCGCTGTTCGCCATCCTTATCGGCAACCTCACCTATGTCCAGGTCATCAAGGCCAAGGACTATCAGGACATGCCGACCAACAACCACACCATCGCCCGCTCCAAGTACATCCAGCGCGGTTCCATCATCACGTCCGACGGCGTGACGCTGGCCGAGTCGCTGCAGCAGGAGGACGGCACCTACGTACGCTCCTACCCCAACGGTAACCTGGCAGCGCACGTGGTTGGCTATGTGAGCCAGCAGTATGGCACCACCGCCATCGAGAGCGTCATGAACGACACGCTCACCGGCTCTAAGGATTACTCCAGCTGGAACAACGCCATCGCGTCGCTCGCGGGCCAGACCCAGCCGGGCAACACCGCCAAGCTCACCATCGACTCGCGCATCCAGACGGCGGCCGAGCAGGCACTCAAGGGCTTTAAGGGCGCTGTAGTGGTCATCGACCCGCGTACCGGCGCGGTGCTCGCATGTGCCAGCTCGCCCACCTACGACAACACCAACATCGATGCCCTGCTGCAGACGGGCGGCGGCGAGGACGGCTCCATGTACAATCGCGCCATGGACGCGCTGTACACGCCGGGCTCAACGTTTAAGGTCGTTACGCTTTCCGCGGCACTCGAGACCGGTACCGCCAGCCTTACCAGCACCTACCAGGCGCCCGGCTCCATGGACATCGGCAACGCACCGGTCACCAACTCTGCCAACGAGAGCTACGGCACCATCAGCCTGCAGCAGGCCTTTGCCGTGTCCTCCAACGTCGTCTTTGGCCAGGTGGCAAACGAAGTTGGCGCAAACACGCTCGTGCAGTTTGCCAACGCCTTCGGCTACGGCCAAAAGCTCGGCCAGGACCTGACCTCCGCGGCCTCCATCATGGCCGACCCGTCGCTCATGACCGAGTGGGAGACCGCCTGGGCCGGCGCCGGCCAGCCTGTCGGCATGGACCACACGCCCGGCCCGCAGACCACCGTCATGCAAAACGCCGTGATTGCCGCCGCCATCGCTAACAGCGGCGTGGTCATGGACCCGTACTTTGTAGCCCAGGTACTCGCCCCGGACGGAACCGTGGTCAAGACCACGCAGTCCCGCTCGCTTGGTCAGGCCGTCAGCTCCGCCACGGCCGACCAGGTCAAGCAGGCCATGCTTGCCGTCGTCCAGTCCGGCACCGGCACCGATGCCCAAATCCCCGGCGTCAAGGTCGCCGGCAAGACCGGCTCGGCCGAGACCGGCGGCACCAACGTCAACTCGATGTTCGTTGGCTTTGCACCTTACGATTCACCCACGGTCGCCATCTCGGTGGCCTTGGAGGATTACGACAAGCATGACGTCAAGGCCGCCAAGATCGCCGGCATCGTCCTGACCGCGGCGCTTGCCGCACAGGGAGCGTGATGCCCATGATCGAATCGGACACCCGAGGCGCGCCGCGGCCGAAGAGTTAGCGGCAACGCGCCACACGGCCCCAGCGGCCACATCATAGGTACTACACACATCGTTGAGCGAATAGTTATGTTAGGAGCAGGAATGGAACAGAGGGTCCTCGGGGGAAGATACCTCCTCAAGGATAAGGTGGGAACAGGCGGCATGGCGACCGTCTACCGTGCACAGGACCAGGTTCTCGACCGCACGGTAGCCGTCAAGATCATGCTGCCGCAGTATGCTGGCGACGCGACCTTCGCCGCACGCTTTAAGCAGGAGGCCCAGGCAGCAGCCGGTCTCTCCTCCCCCTATATCGTGGGCGTCTACGATTGGGGCAAGGACGGCGACACCTATTACATCGTCATGGAGTACCTGCGCGGTACCGACCTTAAGAGCGGCATCAAGAGCCACGGCGCCCTCGACCCCAAGAAGGTCGCGCAGATCGGCTCGCAGATCAGCTCCGCGCTTTCGGTCGCCCACAAGCACGAGATCATCCACCGCGACATTAAGCCGCAGAACATCATGGTGCTGCCCGACGGCAACATCAAGGTGATGGACTTTGGCATCGCGCGCGCCAAGAACAGCCACCTCACGCAAGACAACAACGTGCTGGGAACCGCCCACTACGTCAGCCCCGAGCAGACCCGTGGTCAGGACCTCGGCCCCACCTCGGATATCTACTCGCTGGGCGTCGTGATGTACGAGTGCGCCACCGGCCGCGTTCCCTTTGACGGTGACGACGCCATCTCGGTCGCACTCAAGCAAGTCAACGAGCTGCCTATTCCGCCGAGCCAGATCAACTCCGGTGTCGACGCCGACCTTGAGCGCATCATCCTCAAGTGCATGGAGAAGGACCCGGCAAACCGCTTCCAGACCGCCGACGAGCTTCGTCAGGTGCTCAACAGCTACCTGTCGGGCCGTGCCGTCAACGTCTCGGAGCCCACGCGCATCATCGGTGCCCCCGGTGAGCTGGGCGCCACCAAGACTCGCGAGCTTTCCGATCAGACGCGCGCCATGGTGCGTCCCGTCTCGGGCGTGAGCGGCCAGAATACCGCCCGTAGCTCGGTTTCGGGCTCCACCGGCTCCTACGAGGTCGAAAAGCCCAAATCCAACAAGAACAAGATCATCGCCGCCGTGGTGGCAGCCGTTGCCGTCATCGGCATCGTGGTGGCCTTTGCCACAGGACTCTTTGGCGGCGAGCAGGTCACCGTGCCCGATGTGCTGGGCAAGGACCAGCAGACTGCCGTCGAGCTGATCAAGGAAGCCGGCCTCGAGGTCGGCACCATCGACCAAAGCTACAACGACGATGTCGACGAGGGCAAGGTCGCCGAGCAGACGCCCAACGGCAACACCAAGAAGACCAAGGGCACCAAGGTGAACCTGGTAATCTCCAAGGGCCCCAAGCCCTCCGAAAAGGTTGAGGTTCCCAAACTTGTCGGCCTAACCAAGGACCAAGCAGAAGCCGCACTGGCAAGCGTTGGCCTGAAGGGCAACGCCTCCGAGGAGGCCAACGAGGCTGATGAGGGCCAGGTCTTTGAGCAGGGCACCGAAGCCGGTAAGGAAGTCGCGAAGGGCACGACCATCTCGTACAAGGTCTCGAGCGGCCCGGATACCACGTCCGTCCCCGACCTGACCGACATGACCGAGGCCCAGGCGCGCAACGCCCTCGATATGGCAGGCTTTGGTGTCGACGTGAGCTACCAGGAGAACGACTCGGTTACCGAGGGCACCGTGATCAGCTGGAACCCCAGCGGCAAGCAGAAGCCCGGCGCCACGATTACCGTCGTCATCGCCAAGAAGTCCGGCAAGGCCACCGTCCCGGGCAACCTGTACGGCAAGAGCATTTCCGCCGCCGTTACCGCGCTCAACAACGCCGGTTTCTATAACATTGGCTTCTGTGACCAGAACGGCAATCCCGTAAGCGGTAACGAGGATGCCACCGTTACGGGCGTCTCCCCCACTGGAAAGCAGTCCACCGACAGCACGATTACGCTGACGGTCGCACTTTCTGGTTCGGGCTCGGGCTCGGGCACGAGCACGGGCGACGATTCCGGTACGACCAACTAGTCGCCACCCCACCGCTCATCGCGGCTTTCGCCGCAAACATATTCGCTCACAGGCGCCCGCTTGCTCCCCCAGCAAGCGGGCGCTTTGTTTATCGACAGACCAGGGCTCCATAGCAACGCAAAGAGGCCCGCAAAAGCGAGCCTCCCAGGTGACAACAGAATATGTGATGCAGTAATTACTGGCCGCAGAACTTCACCATGATCTCGACCACGAGCTTCTCGGAGTTGAGCTGCTGTATCATGATGCCCTGCTGGAACAGCGGGATGTTGGCGCGCGTGTGCTCC
Source organism: Collinsella sp. (assembly GCA_036303765.1). Lineage (GTDB taxonomy): Bacteria > Actinomycetota > Coriobacteriia > Coriobacteriales > Coriobacteriaceae > Collinsella. The sequence goes on from JAXIZX010000118.1 coordinate 6,948, forward strand.
GGATCGGAGTGCTCGACGAACTCCTTCTTATCCAAGGTGCAGACCGAGCGCGACAAAACGACTTCGAAGCGACCCATTACGGCATCTCGCATGCGCTACAATCTCGGTTAATCTGTTAACCACCCGAAAGCAGCAGGAGGCCCCATGCCCACACCAGGCAAGCGCCCATCCATGCGCCAGATTGCCGTCGCGGCCGGCGTATCCGTCGCCACGGTCTCCCACGTCATCAACGGCAGCGGCCGTTTTTCCGAAGACACCCGCAAGCGCGTGGAAGCCGCCCTCAAGGAATACGGCTACGTCACGAACATGGCGGCGAAGAGCCTCCGTATGGCCCAGTCCCGGACCATCGGCATGATCGTGCCGGACATCTCCAACGACTTCTTTTCCAAGATCGCCCTGCATGTGGAGCGCGAGCTGGCAACCGAGGACTACTCGGTCTTTGTTTGCAACAGCGCCAATGACCCTGCCCGCGAGCGCGACTACTTCCGCACGCTGGCAAGCAAGCAGGCCGACGGCATCATCTGTATCTCCGGCCTGCGCAGGCTCGACGGCGAGTTCGTCCCCCACGGAATCCCCGTGGTCTGCATCGACCGTGCGCCCGAAAACGACCTCGGTTTCCCACACGTGGGCTCCGACAACATCGGCGGTGGCTACATGGCGACCGAGCACCTCATCGAGCGCGGCTGCAAGGACATCCTGAGCATCTCGAGTTTTACCGCCAACTACCCCGGCAACGAGCGCCAGATGGGCTACGAGCGGGCGCTCGCCGCGCACGGAATGCCGCTACGCCGCGACTACCAGCTGTTTGTCTCGGGTAAGCAGCCGAGCATCATCGAGTCCGAAGAGCTCGTGACCGACTTCCTCTCCACGGGCTACCCCGTCGACGGCATCTTCGCCCATAGCGACCACGCAGCCGTGGGCGCGCTGCGTGCGCTCGTTGCCGCCGGCAAGCGCGTACCCGAGGACGTCCGTCTCATCGGCTTCGACGATTCCGTCTATGCGCAGCTTCCGACGCCGCAAATCAGCACTGTCCGCCGCTTCCCCGAGCGCCTCGCGCACGAGGGATGTCAGGCCCTGCTCGCCCTGCTGCGCGGCGAAGAGCCCGAGATGGAGACGCTCGTCCCCGTTAAGCTCGTGCAACGCGCGAGCAGCTAGACAGCGGGCAGCGAATAGCCGCGTTTTTCTCTCGCATGTGTTCTATCCCACGCGCGACATGCAAAAAGCCCGCCACCACATTGAACTGCCTCCCATTTCTTGGACATGAGAAATGGGAGGCAGTTCAATGTGGTGGCGGGCTTTTCCACTACCAGCCGCGTGCTTCCTCCGCACGCACGAGCTGACGAGCCTCGATCTGGCGAATCATATCGATGCGGCGCTGGTGACGGCCGCCCTCGAACTCGCCGGTGAGCCAGGCGTCGACGATCATCTTGGCCAGCTCGATGCCCACCACACGAGCACCAAATGCGAGCATGTTGGTGTTGTTGTGCTCGCGTGACAGACGAGCGGAATACGGCTCAGAGCAGGTGCAGCAACGGATACCGCGCACCTTGTTGGCGGCGAGCGAGATGCCCACACCCGTACCGCAGATAACGATACCGCGATCAACCTCGCCGGACATGACAGCGTCCGCCACGGCCTCACCCGCGATGGGATAGTCAAAGCGCTCGGTGCTGTCCGTGCCGAAGTTCACGACTTCGTAGCCGTACTTCTCCTGGATATACGCCGTGATGGCCTCCTTATACTCGACTGCGACGTGGTCGTTTCCAATGCCGCGCGCTCAATCCGCCCTAATTCGCCCTTCCGCTTCTAATACACCTCGCCGGCGCGCAGACGGCGCAGGCACTCCTCGTAACCAGCGTCCTTGCCAAACAGCGCACTGGTGCCCAGGATAAATCCGTCCGCGCCGATGGCGGACAGGTCGCGCACGCGCTCGGGCGAGCAAGCGCCGTCGATCATGAGCTTGAAGCCAAAGCGCTCCTTCAGCGCGGCAAGGCGACGCACCTTGTCGTTCGTGAACTCTATAAAGCTCTGACCGGCAAAACCCGGATTCACCGTCATGACCATCACGTAATCGCAGAGGTTCAGCATCTCCTCGATCTCGGAGATAGAGGTGTCGGGGTTCACGGCGATACCGGCGCTCTTGCCGAGGGACTTAATCGCGGCGAGTGTCTTGACCACGTAACGCTCGGACTCCGGATGGATGTAGATGATGTCCGCGCCGGCGGAGGCGAAAAGTTCAACCTTGCTGGAGGGATTCTCGACCATAAGGTGCACGTCGACGAGCTTGTTGGTGGCAGCTCGCACGGCCTTGATGTCTTCGAGACCCATGGCGAAATTGGGAACGAAGCTGCCGTCCATCACGTCGCAATGGAAGATGTCGATGCCGGCGGCGTCGAGGTCCTCGACGGTCGCACGCAGATTGCCGTAGTCGGCGCACATGAGACTGGGGCAGAGCAGCATGGTGAACTCCTTATCTGCTCGGTGGTTATCTACTCGTTGGTAATTAATCGTTTAACCTTTATCTACAGTCTGGCTGATTAATCGTTTAACCACGTTGTTAACCTGTAGTCTTTTCCAGATTCACAACGTTGCCATATTTGCCTATCTAGCTGGCATCATGCAGGAGCCCGCACCACGAAACGCTATCGTATTCCCTAGGAAGAAATCCCGCTACGCGGACAGCAGCAGCCAGGGGGCCGCAATCGCGCAGACCTGAGCCCGGACCCCCTACACTCCAGGCGTGATCAGGCGCGCGCGCTGGGCGATCTTTTCGTCATAGGACTCCGCGATAATCGCCACACCGTCAAACCCAAACGCGCGAACATTCGAGAACTGATGGAACTTCGAGCTGTCGCACAGCACGTACGCCTTATTCGAGTTTTCACGCACGATGCGCTTCTTCGCCGCCTCAACGTAGGAGGGCGTCATGACGCCGCGGTCCTCGTCAATCGCGTTGGTCCCGATAAACGCTTTATCGAAGTACAGGTCGCGCAGGATCGATTCGGTCATAGAACCGCAGAACGAGGAGTTCACATAGTTGAACTCGCCACCCACCACGATGAGCTGGGCGCGCGTCTCGCTCTTAATCAGGCACGCCGAGGCATCCGTCGTGTAAATTGTCACGTCGCGGTCGACCAGCAGGCGCAGCAGCGCCGTGCAGGTGGAACCCGAGTCCAGGTAGAGCGTGTCCCCGTCCTCAACAAGACGTAGGGCGACCTGGGCGATCTGGTCCTTCTCACTTCCGTGTAGGCCCGAACGCGTCGAGATGCTCACCTCGTGGACAGTCGAGACGAGCTTCACCGCGCCGCCCGAAAGATGCTCAACCTTGCCAAGCGCCTCCAGCTCCTTGAGGTCGCGGCGTAGCGTCGAAATAGAGACGCCCGGCAGCTCCTCCTGCAGCTCGGAAATCCTCACGAGGTCCGACTTCTGCAGGCACTCTACAATTCGCTCCTGGCGCTCATACGGGATCATATTGGGAACCTCTCCAAACCGCTCTGCTTCACGCTCGTTCATTTCTTTTCGAAAAGTGTAACGCATGCGCAGAAAAGTGGCCGCCACCTGTTGCGATGACGACCGCTTTAATCGATTGACCAACCCTCTCGTTCACAATTCGAACGAAGGTGAGGCGCCTCACGCAAGGGCGGGGCTCCTCGAGCGAGGATAACGAGCCCCAGGCGAGGCAGCGCGCGTCGAGTGAAATAGCATCCCAGAGGCGGCGCACCTCAAGCTCTTAGGCGAGCTGATCCTCCTTGCCGGTGAAGGCGAAGGCAAGAACACCGGCCACGACGGCGGAAATGAGCATGCCGACCATAGCCCAAGCGAAGTTCATGGGGTCGGAACTCACGAAAGCCGGGAACGTAGTGACGGAACCGAAGGTGAACGCAGTGGTGACGACCTTCATGATACCGAGGAACGCGCCGCCGACGGCACCGCCGATGATCTGCGCAAGCCAGACCTTCTTGTTCTTCACGAGCATACCGAACAGCGTGGGCTCGATGATGGCGGACAGGGCGATCGATACGACACCGGTCATCGCGAAGCTCTTGAGCTTCTGGTCGCGGGCCTTGAGGAACACGCCGAAGGCGCAGCCGATAACGGCGAAGTTGCAGGCGAAGGTGAAGGGGCAGATGTAGTCGAAGCCGTTCTGAGCGATGTTGTTGATCATGATGGGGCTCACGGCCCAGTGGATGCCCATGGACACCAGCACGGACCAGCCGCCGCCAACCAGCACGCCGGCGAACACGGAGCTGCGCTCGATCAGCCAGTTGACCACGAAGGCGATGGCCTCACCAGCGTAGACGCCCAGGGGACCGATGACGAGCATGGTGAGCGGAACCATAACGATCAGGGAGATGGCGGGCAGCACGACGAGCTTGAGCATCTCGGAAACGTGCTCATCGAGCCACTTGTACAGGTACGAGTAGACCCAGACAGACAAGATGGCAGGGATAACCGTGGAGTTGTAGTTCATGAGAACCACGGGGATGCCGAAGAAGTCCGTCATGGCGCCGTTGCCCGCGTCGCCCATGAGGGCGATGAAGTCCGGGTAGAGCAGGCACGCGCCGAGCAGCGCCGACAGGTACGAGCTCGCGCCGAAGCGCTTGCCGGCGGAGAAGCCGAGCAGCACGGGCAGGAAGTAGAACACGCTCATGGCCAGGGTGTACAGGATAGTGTAGGTACCCGTGCCCTCGGCGATGATGCCGAGCTGGGCGGCAAGGATGACAAAGCCGCGCAGGATACCAGAGCCGGCCATGGCGGGCAACAGCGGGGCAAAGATGCCGGAAATCGCGGAGAAGATCTGGCTGATGACGCTCTCGCCCTCGTCCTTGGTAGCAGAGGAGATCTCCACGCCCGAACCCTTGACCAGCGGTTCGAACTTCTCGTACAGCTTCGGAACCTCAGTGCCGATGAGAACCTGGTACTGACCGGCCTTGTTCAGCGTGTTCACCACGCCCTCGACTTCCTTGACCGCAGCGTCGTCGCAAGCAGCGCCGTCCTTGAGATTGAGGCGCAGGCGCGTTGCGCAGTGCGTCATGCCCGAGATGTTCTCGGGACCACCGACGGCGTCCAGAATCCCCTGAGCCATCGCGTTCCAGTCGCGTTTCATTGGTTACCTCCCCATTGCGCAGAAGAGCTCGCGGACAAGCTCGGCTGCCTTAATCGCGTCGTTTGCATCGATAACGGATTGGATCTTCTCCATGCTTACGGTCTCGATGGCGTCGTTGAGCAGATGGATCATCTGGTCGTTCTGTGCAGCCTCGCCGGCAGCGGGCTCGATGACCGGGAACGTGTCGAAGTAGATTGCGCTGTCGTAACCGTGCTTCTTCACGTAGTAGAGGAACTCGAGGGTCTTCACCGGCGTGGACGTACCAATCATAAGGCCATCGTCGAAGCGACCGTTGCCGTCGTTTAGGTGAATGCCGTAGAGCTTGCCCTCGCGGCCGAACAGGTCGGCGGCCATGGCAGGGTTCTCGTGCTTCATGAGCATGTGGCAGTAATCCAGCGTGACGCCCAGGTTCGGGCGGTCTGCAGCGTTGAGAATCATGCCGGTCATACCCATGGAGTCGATGAACGCGTACGCGCGCTCCTCGTAGGGTTTGTACTCAATCGAGATCTTGAGGTCGGGCGCGTAGTCGCAAACCTTCTGGAATGCGGCTACGAGCTGGTCGAAGACGCGAGCGTAGGCGATCTGGAAGCTGTAGTCGAAACCGTCGTGGCCGAGCCAGATGGTCACCGTGTTGCCACCGGCAGTGCGGCAGTAGTCGCACGCCTCGTAGCAGAGCTCAAGGGCTTCCGCGGCAAGGGCATCATCGGCATTGCCCAGGTCACCGTTGAGGAAGGCGTTGCGGAAGCGCAGCGCGCAGCCGTTCAGCTGCAGGTCGTGAGCTGCGAGCTTGGCGGCCATGTCCTCCGCCGTGACACCTGTGCAGTGCTCGGGGTAGTTGAGGTCGACGTGCGTGAGGCCCACGCTCTGGAACTCCGCGAACACGCGATCAAGATTCTTGTCGCCATCGCGAAAATAGGAGTTGATACGAGTTGCAAGCTTCATGCTTCTACGTCCTTTACCTTCGTCCTTGATCGTTTCTGCCCGTTCGAGCACCTGATCTATATCCGTAATTCGATAAGGGCCGCCGCCTGCGCTCCGGGGCCTACCCTATGCCATGTAGATTACTGCCACGTAAGTTCATTTTCAATCAGTATTTTTCATTCTATTTCTCATTGTGTCAGAGTTTTTCACCGTATCAAGCCATCTACCTTGTGGTTTTGCTGTTAATCAAGTTTGACCATTCTTGAAATTATTTGATTTTATCTGAACTAAGTTGCCGTTTATCGGTGAAAATCGACCGTTCACGGCTGACGATGACACAAGATGGAAGAGGCTTGCATGAGGAAAAGTGCTGAATTCCCAGCGCCGATTCGAATGACGCGATTGGTGACGCGAGCGTCGACGGCCCGAATCTGCCGTCGGCCCCCACTAACCAAAAACGGCGCCGCTCACGCGACGCCGTCATATTCCCTGGTGCCCCCGGGCGGATTCGAAAACTCCCCCCCGCGGGGAAATTGGTGACGCGGGTGTCGACGGCGCTGAGCGCTCCGTGTTTTGGTATGTGGATATGGCAGCCATCAACCTTTCTCGGCATGTGAAACTCTAGGCACATATGAGCATACCTGAGCGACGCAACACATGCGCTCCATCTATCCCAACAAGCTCCAGCGGTACCCGCACTTCCCATTTCGTGTAGAAAAGGGCCTGTATATACTTCCCATTTCGTGTATTGAATCAGGTAACCACACTTCCCATTTCGTGTATACAGCAGCTAGATTGGGCAATCATGTCAGTATTCAGACGTACGGCCTACAATAAACTCCTCGATTGGAAAGCGAGCAATGGATCCCGAGCCATCATGCTCGAGGGGGCCCGCCGCGTTGGAAAAAGCACCCTTGCCCAAGAGTTTGCGCAGTCCAAATACAAATCCCACCTCGTGATCGACGAATCTGTTGCGAGTGAAAAAAGAAGACCGGAGACTCAACTGGTCTCCGGCCTCATTTCTAAAAAACGTCTCGTGGTTCTACTCGTGCTGTCGGGCTTCTACCAGCCTGCAGAAGTCGTTGACGCTCATGAGCCATTCCCTTTGCGCGGGCGTGTAGGTTTCGAACAGCGATGAGGGCACAACGAGGCTGAGCCTGTCCTTAGCCATAGCTCGTGTGTAATCCTCACTTACGGCGGGCTCAAGTGTTACAAGATGCTTGTCCTCGATTCTGTCAGCCTCATCAAGCACCTGACGCCAACGCTCCTTGATGGTTGTCTTGGCACCGAGCATCGTCAGTCGAGCGACAGGGAACTTGGGGTCGTGGTAATCGTCAATAGAGGGAAAGATGAAATCCGGCTTTGATTTGCCCTCGGTGTATTTCTGCGCCGAGTAGCGTATGCCCCTAGCATCGAATAGCATCGAGAGTTGATTCTCGAACGCCGTCCCCGCACGGGACTTGCGGCGCTGGAAGGCCGACATAGTGGTGCGCAGCACGCCATCAACATCAAGCGCCGAGCCAAGGTATGGCGCGAGATCGCGCTCCAAGAGATGCCGCTCGAAGACGCGGAACAGCATCTCTTCGCGTTCGTAACAAGCGACCAAGCAGCCATCCGGGTCGCCCGTCCAATCGAGCTTTCCAAGGGTGGAAGCTGAGTAGGCTGAGAAGTCTGCCCCTTTGGGGAAGGACTCGCCGAATTTCTCGATCATACCGTCGAGGAAGTTCTCCGCTGCGATCGGCATGCTAACTTCGATGCCGATGGACTCCAAAATCCTTGCGGCGATCGACGTGATGCGCGTATCCTCCCGAGCAGAGGGCGTAAAACCCTTCTCGCCAACCCCGTCGAGCGCGAAGAGCCAGCGAACTTGAGATTCCGCCGTACTCCCCGCTCGGGCAAATAGGATTACGACCTCCTTGGCTTCGTGTAGGGCCAAAACCATGAGGTCGCCCGGACGGGCCATGCCCATGGCAGCATTATCGTTGTAGTAGAGCCTATACTCAGTTCTAGTTGGATGCTTCCTGCGGGCGTCGTACCAAGTGGTATAACCATGGTCGAATATAGGGTCTGCACCATCATCGAGATATGCGAAGGTAGTTCGCATCCCCTTTATGTCATCGTCTCCGAAAAGCGCGCGCAAAGGCCCCACGCCGTTGAATTCGTGCTGGTGGCTTTTATTGGCCCCCATGATGTCAACGCCCGCGAGGGTTTTCGCGACAGCACCGTCAAAATACGCGCCAAGTACTCCATAGTCCATCCTAGAACACCTCCATCATCAACTTCGCGACCGAGCGCACGACCGGCACGGTCACGGAGTTGCCGAACTGCCTGTATGCCTGAGTATCCGACACCGGGATGATGAACTCATCGGGAAATCCTTGCAGGCGCGCGCATTCGCGGGGAGTGAGTTTACGAGGGTTTTTTCCTTCCTGCCCGACCAGAATCTCGCTGCCATCCTTGTGGTACCGGGCGGAAAGCGTCCTTGTCGTGTCCTCTGGGCCGACCATCGAGTATCCAAAGCCGTGGCCCGCCGCCTCATGCTTTTCGCGATAGGCGCGCAGATAGGCCCATAGCTTATCCGAAATGGTGTAGCGTTCGTTTGGTTGCTCTTCGAGGATTTCCCCTAGCGTATGTCCCGGTCCCGGCACCTCAAGGTCATCCCACGAGAAGGGAACTTCCTCCCTGAACCCCACGATGTAGATGCGCTCCCTGTGCTGGCACGTCCAGTTTTTTGAATCAAGCACTTTCCAGAAAATATGGTATCCAAGGTCCTCCTCAAGCGTCTGTCGTATGACCTTGAAGGTCTTCCCGCCGTCGTGACTCGTAAGGTTCTTAACGTTCTCAAGCAAGAAGGCCTTCGGGCGCTTGTCGCGTATGATGCGAGCGACCTCGAAAAAGAGGGTTCCCTGCGTTTTATCCTCAAAGCCGGTGGGTCTCCCCAAAGATTGCTTCTTCGAAACGCCTGCAAGGGAGAATGGCTGACAAGGAAAGCCTGCGAGCAGGACATCGAAGTCCGGTATATCGTTTGATGCGACCTGACGGATGTCGCCCGCCGGGGTCTCTCCATAGTTCATCCGGTAGGTTTTCTGGGCGAACTTATCCCACTCGCAAGAGAAGACGCACCTACCGCCAAGCTCCTGGAACGGCATTCGTATACCGCCGATGCCCGCGAAGAGATCGCAGAAGGTAAAAGGCGCGTCGCTGCGCTCCCCTTGGTCAAATGGAGCCCCCGCATCGAGCGATGCGATAAAGGCGCATTCAGCCGCCGTTGGACTAGTATCCCCAGACTCCCAGCGCCGAACGGTGCGTTCGCCAGACGAGCCCATACCAAGGGCGGCGGCGAACTCCTTTTGGGTGAGGCCGAGGTCAATTCTCTTTTGCGCTATATCAGCTGCATTTAGTTGCATGGGACGCCTATCTTGGTTGAAAAACGGTCAAACTGTCCTGTATTTACCACAGCGTTAGTCTATCACCCCGAGCGGACATGTCTTCCCCTTGCTTCAGTCCGCCTCTAAACCCCGTAGCATCAACTGGGCTTTAGGGCTTGGACACTCTACCGGAGGGCTCTAGACGCAATTGGTGACGCGGGTGTCGACGGCCCGAATCCGCCGGCGGCCCCCGCAAACCAGAAACGGCGCCGCTCCCGCGACGCCGCCATATTCCCTGGTGCCCCCGGGCGGATTCGAACCGTCGACACCCGCTTTAGGAGAGCGGTGCTCTATCCCCTGAGCTACGGAGGCATGTTGTACTAGTGTAGCAGATTTGCCCCTTGGCCATGTAGCGCATGGCCACTCATCAAGAAGGCTCTGCAGCGAATTATCGCCGTAGAGCCTTCTCAATAACGGAAAATTATAACCCAGAATAACGCAAAATAATGGGATGGGGTTTCCTCTAACCACATGTAAGGGAAATTCCATCCCGGTATTCGGCTAAAAAATGGGACAAGCTTTCCCAACTGGCGCTCAAAAGGAAAATGCATCCCGGAATGAGAACGAATTCCGGGATGCATTTTCCGCCATCTATCGCAGACGACTAGTCGCCTTTGTGAAAGAGGCTTTTGATGGCAGCAGGGATGCTCTTGGCGCCCTTGGTCGTTACGTCGATAAAGTCGGGCGAACGCACGAGTCTATCCTCGTCCACGTACTTGCGCACAGCGCGCAACGTCTCTTTGTCGTCGCGCGTCGAAAACGTAAAGTGACCGTTGTCCTTGGTGAAGATGGCAAAACGCGTGATCTTCTTGGTGCCGCGTAAAACCTCGGCGGCAATATAGTCGACCTCGTCCCACGGGATTTGAATATAATCCTCGGGATTGCGCTCGTTGTAATACTCGAACGCCTTATTGCCCACCATCACGTTACCGTGGCTGGTAAGCCCCATCAGGCAGGTTGCCGGCGTTGCCAGATCGACCGTGCTGTTCTGAGATTGCGCCATGCGCACCTCGCCCTCCAAATAAAACAATCGGACCGCATCCAGTGTACCCACCGGGTGCGGTCCGTTTCAATGGCTCAAAAGCCCTTGCCTAGCAATTCTCGGTCTTAAGCCGAAACGTGCTTACATGAAGCCGCAGACGCGACCGATGATGCCGATGGCGAAGAGAGCCAGGATGATGACGATCGGGCTGACCTTCTTCTTGAGGAGCTTGCAGACCAGCAGGGTCAGGCACACGGCGGCAAGGCCGGGGATGAGCTGATCGAGGTTGGCCTGAAGCGTGGTGACCTTCACCTGATCAAGGGCGTTAGCACCGATGGAGTTATACATCGTCAGTGCTTCCTTGACACCCTCAGAACCAGAGGGCAGGTTAGCCCAGTCGATAAAGGCGCCAGCAGACTGCGTGACCTTGGAGACGACCGGGGTGAAGGAGATGGACACCCAGCGCTCGACCAGGGCGCCGATGATGAACATACCCAGGATGGAAGCACCCTCGGTAACCTTGCCCATCAGACCGCCGGAGAGGTCCTTGGCGATGGAGGAGCCGACCTTGTAGCCAAACTCCTGCGTGTACCACAGGAAGGCGTAACGGATGATGTTCCACGCGAAGAAGAACAGCAGCGGACCGGCGATGCTGCCGGACAGGGCCAGGGAAGCGCCCAGAGCGCCCAGAATCGGGCGAAGGGTGAACCAGAAGGCGGGGTCGCCGACGCCGGCGAGCGGGCCCATCATACCGACCTTGACGCCCTGAATGGCGACGTCGTCGATCGGAGCACCGTTGGCGCGCTCCTCCTCGAGAGCGAGGGTGACGCCAATGACGGGGGCGGAAACATAGGGATGGGTGTTATAGAACTCCAGGTGGCGCTTAAGAGCGGCAATCTGGTCATCCTTGTTGGTGTAGAGCTTCTTGATCGCAGGGATCATTGCGAAGCACCAGCCGCCGTTCTGCATACGCTCGTAGTTCCACGAGCCCTGAAGGAACTGATGACGGAAGCAAACCTTCTTGCGGTCAGCCTTGGTGAGCTGAATCTTGTTCTCTGCCATATGTATCACTCCCCTCCTACTCGTAATCGTTCAGAATGTCGCCGAGCGGGTCACCGGAGCCGCCGCCCATGCCGCCACCCTGCTTGGCCAGATCCTTAAGGCCAAGGTAGATGAGGGCAAGGGAGATGCCGATGAGGCCAAGGGCGATCAGCGTGAGCTGAGGGATGGCAGCAAGGACAAAGCCGAGGATGAAGAACGGCCAGGTCTCCTTGGTGGCCATCATGTTGATGACCATGGCGTAACCGACGGAAGCGACCATGCCGCCGCCGACAGCCATGCCGCCGGACAGCCAGTCGGGCATAGCGTTAAGCGCGTTGGTAACAGCCTCGGCCGGGATGATGCACAGAAGTACTGCCGGGATGGCGATACGAAGGCCCTGCATGAGGATAGCAGCGTACTGCCAGCGCTCGATGCCGGAGAAGTCGCCCTTCTCGGCGCAACCGTCCATGGCGTGAGCGATAGCGGTAGCCAGGGTACGGCAGATCATGGTCAGGAACAGACCAGCGACCGACAGCGGGACGGCGACGGCGATGGCGGCGGTAACGGCCTTTGCCGAATCGGTGGCGCCACCGTTGAGGGCGAGCACCATGATGATCGAAGAAGCGACCGAGGCCAGAGCGGCGTCAGGCGCGACAGCGGCGCCAACGTTAGCCCAGCCAAGGGCCATCATCTGGAGCGAACCGCCCAGGAGGATGCCCTCCTGAAGGTGACCGGTTACGAGACCGATAAGCGTGCATGCCACGAGCGGCTGATGGAACTGGAACTCATCCAGAATGCCTTCCATACCGGCAAGCAACGCGACAATCGCAACAAGCAGAATAGTGATTGCAGACATGTATCGGACCCTCCTTTACTATGCTTGAGCGGCCAGTTCGGCCTTAGCTTTCTTCAACATGGCGTCGAGATCCTCGGAGGAATCCGAAGGAACCTTGCGGACCTCGAACTTGACGCCCTTGGCCTTGAGGGCCTCGACAGTCTTGACGTCGTCATCGCCCATAGCGACGGCGTTGGTGACGACGACCTTGCCCTTGGAGTGAGCCATGGAACCGATGTTGACTTCCTTGATGTCGACGCCGGCCTCGATGGCCTTGAGCAGATCCTGCGGGTTCTCGAAGAGCAGCATGGCCTTGGTGTCACCAAAGCGCGTGTCCTTGACGACCTCGGCCATCTTCTTGATGGGAACGACGTTGGCATGGACTCCCGGAGGGGCAGCCTGCTCGATCATGGTCTTGCGGAGCTCGTCGTGAGCAACGCCGTCGGAAACCACGATGATGCGGTTGGGGTTGATCTGCTTGGTCCACGTGGTGGCCACCTGGCCATGAAGCAGACGGGTGTCGATACGGACGTGGGCGATCTTGATGTGCCCATCGCCGATGACCGTTCCCGGAGGGATGGCGCCTGCAGGAGCAGCGGCGGCCGCAGCCGGCTTCTTCTCCTCGGGCTCCAGAGACTCGGGCTTGACGCGCACGCCAGCCTTAGCCTCAGTCACGAGATGTTTTGCGATCGCATGTGCAGTGTTCTTTGCGTCAAAGCGCTGCGAATATGCCTCGATGAGCATAGGCAGGTTGACACCGGTGACGATAGCCCAGGAATCGTGGCCCTCGATGAGCCCGCTGATCTGGTTGAACGGCGTGCCGCCCCACAGATCAACGAGGAAGAGCACCTGCTCCTGGTCCTCGAAGGAAGCGACTGCTTCCTCGACCTTGGCACGGAAATCGTCGGGGCCCATGCTCGGCTCGAGCGAGACCACGGCAACAGACGGCTGATCGCCAAAGACCATCGAGCCCGTCTGCTTGATTCCAGCTGCCAAGTCCCCGTGGCTAGCAAGAACAATACTTACCATCACATAACCTCCTTTTTGTCTACGTATTTCCTACACGACATGAAAGGAGTATACCTGTTTGGATTGTGGAATTATAGCTAAATTCGCAAAAGGTTGGATTATTTGTTTAAACGTCTA
>JAXIZX010000119.1:0-6184 GCA_036303765.1 Collinsella sp.
CCGGCAAGCTCGCCGTTCTTGGCAAAGAACAGCGGCGTCTTGCCCTCGGCGGCAAATTGCTCGGCAAGACCCGCGGGCACGGTAACGCCCAGCTCGTCCATCAGGCGTACGTTGCCGGCTGCAATGGCGTTTTGCCCTTCGCGCGCCGTAACGCCTCGTCCGGGCACGGCCGCAAAGTCCTCGACCATGCGCGCGACGATCCCGCGTGTCTCGCACTCGGCCATAATCGCCTCGGCCAGCGGGTGCTCACTTGAGCGCTCCAGCGCAGCGGCCAGCTTGAGCAGCGCCTTTTTGCTCATGGCGGGCGAGTCGTCGGCGCGCGTGGCCACTACGATATCGGTCACGGCAGGCTTGCCGCGGGTGACCGTGCCCGTCTTATCGAGCACCACGGTGCCCACGCTGCGCAGGTTCTCCAGCGCCTCGGCACTCTTAAACAGAATGCCCATCTCGGCGCCCTTGCCGGTGCCGACCATAATGGCGACGGGCGTGGCCAGGCCCAGCGCGCACGGGCAGCTGATCACCAGCACGGCGACGGCGGAGGTGAGCGCTTCGTTGACGCTTTCGGTCAGTGCCATCCACACCAAGAAGGTCACGGCCGAGATCACGAACACCACGGGCACAAACACGCCGGCGACCTTGTCGGCCAGTCGAGCAATGGGCGCCTTGGTGGCGTTGGCGTCCTCGACGAGCTGGACAATCTTGGCGAGCGACGTGTCGGCGCCCACGCGTGTGGCGCGGAAGGTAAACGAGCCGGTGCGGTTGACAGTGGCGGCGTTGACGGTGTCGCCGGCGGTCTTTTCCACGGGGATGGACTCGCCGGTCAGCGCGCTCTCGTCCACGGCCGAGCTGCCCTCGAGCACCACGCCATCGACGGGGATGGACTCGCCGGGGCGCACGCGCAGGACCTGGCCGGGAAGGATACTGTCGACGTCGACGGTGGCCTCGCTGCCGTCCTCTGCCACGACGGTCGCGGTCTTGGGCGCCAGGTCGATCAGCGCCTCGATGGTGCCGCCGGTCTTGGACTTGCTGCGCGTCTCGAGGTATTTGCCCACGGTGACCAGCGACAGGATCGTGCCCGCACTCTCAAAATACAGATTGTCCATGCCCGTCATCATGGTCTCGTGGACCTGACCCGCGGCTAATTGGTCGGCCATGATGAACATGGCGTAGAGCGACCAGGCGATGGAGGCGGTGGCGCCCACGGCAATAAGGGCGTCCATAGTAGGCGCGCCGTGCGCGAGTGATTTAAACCCGTTGATAAAGTACGCGTCGTTGACGTAGACGATGGGAATGAGCAGGACGAGCTCGGTGAGCGCGAGCGTCATGCTGTGGGTGTGGTCGGTGAAGATGCCGGGCAGCGGCCAGCCGAGCATGTGCCCCATGCCTATGTAGAACAGTGGGACAAGGAATACGATCGAGACGATGAGGCGGGTGCGCATGGCAGAGGCGGCGGCCTCCAACTTTTTGGTCGGCGACTCCATATGGGTGACGCCAGACCTGGCCTGCGAGCTGCCGCTTTGGACAGCGTCGGTGCCCGTGCTGATGGGCGAGGCCGAGTAGCCAGCGCGATCGACAGCGGTGCAGATATCGTCGGGGGAGACCTGCGCAGGGTCGTAGTCCACCAGCATAGAGCCGGCGAGCAGATTGACCGCGACGCTCTCGACGCCGTCGAGCTTGCTGACGGCACGGTCCACGTGCGCTTGGCACGCGGCGCACGTCATGCCGCCCACATCGAACTTATCTTGAGCCATGGCTTCTCCTTTCTGTTGTTCGCTGTTGGAATTGTTAACCTGATGATACTATACACCCATACCCCCTGGGGGTGTCTAGTAGTAGTTGGAATGTATGACTTTTCATTACAGATGAGGGTGGCTGCTCAATCGGCGGTCGTCTTTGCCAAACATCTCAATCTGTAACGTCTGGACCGGTTTTTGAACCATAGCTGTTACAGATTTAGACAAACATTTCAGCCGAAAACTAACGTCTCGATCTGTAACAACTAGACCCCGTTTTACCGAGTATTTGTTACAGATCGAGACAATCTCGGAGCAGATGCCCCGGGCATACAACGTAAAACGCCGGGGCGCCCGCGTGATGGGCGCCCCGGCGCATGCTGGGCAGGGTTTGCGAAGCGGTGGGAGGGAGGAGAAGCCGTCCTCCTGAAATCCTTACTCCTGACGACGCTTCTTGTCGGTCAGGAAGACGCCAGCGGCTACGAGCACGACACCTCCGATGACAAACGTCTCACCGGTGAGCGCAGCATTGTCGCCTGTGGTGGGAAGTGCCGAGTTGGCGGCCGTCTTGGCGTTGCCGGTAGACGGCTTTCCAGCAGCCGGCTTAGCGGCAGCCTGCGTGATCTTGGCCTGCTCGGCCTTCGCTGCCTCTTGCTCCTGGCGGGCGATCTCGTCCTTCAGGGCTTGCTCGGCGGCTACGCGTTTTGCCTTCGCCTCGTTGTAGGCATTGAGCGCTGCGGTGTAGGCGGGCGTCGCAGCATCAAGGTCTGCCTGAGCGGCATCAAGTGCGGCCTTTGCGTTATGTTCTGCCTGCTTGGCGGCGACGCACTTGGCAAAGAGGGCATTGAGCGTATCATTCGCGTTTGCATCAGAGCCAGTAGCAATGCCGTTTTCGACGTTGATGGACTTTAGCTTTCCGAGGGTAGCGACAGCGGCATCCGATGCGGCCTGAGAATTCTCGATCGCCTGTTCGGCGTTCGCGATGGCATCATTTGCCGCACCAAGGGCGACTCCGGCCTCAGTCACTGCTGCGTCGGCGTCCTTCTTGGCCGCCTTGGCCGCGGTAAGATTGTTGGCCGCGTTGCTCAGGGCGTCGGCATGGGCCTTCTTTGAAGCAAAGTCGTTTTTCGCCGTGGTCAGATCGCTCGCAGCGTGCTCCGCGGTCGCCGCCTTGGCCTCGGCGTTGTCCTTCGCGGTGTCGAGGGCCTGCTTCTTGGCAGCCGCGTCGCGCTCCGCCTTTTCGAGAGCACTCTGGGCAGACGTCTGGGCTGCCGTGGCTTCATCAAGCGTTTGATGGGCCTTGTCAGCCTTTTCCTGAGCCGCAGCAACATCGGCAGAATACTTGGCAAGTTCCTTCTTTGCATCTTGCAGAGCCTGCTGCTTTACGAGAGTTTCTGCCTTGGCGTCATCAACCTTCTTCTGACTCTGAGCGGCTTGCTCTTGCGATGCCTTAAGCTCGGCGCGCTTCTGGTTGACGACCTGCTCTGCGGTCGCCACGTTACTTTGGGCGGCTTTGACCTGGTCTTCGGCTTCGGTAACTTTTCCGTTTGCCTTGGCGAGATTCTGCTCTGCTAGGGCAACAGCGGCGGCGGCACTTGCTGCGCTGTCGTTCTTGGCGGCAAGGTTGCTGTTCGCGGTATCAACGCCTTCCTGCTTTTGAGCGACGAGGGTCTCAGCTACCTTTACGGCATTGGCTTTCGATGCCGCTGTGCTGCGCTTTTGTTCAAGGTCCGTCTTTGCGGCGGCGAGCTTTTCGCTGGCTTTGGAGAGGCTCAGCTGATACTGATCAAAGAGATTCTCGAGTTCATCGATCGAGTATTCTTTCTCGTACGAACCGTAATTGTTGTCGATCTCCAAGACGAACACATACGGCCAAAGGGTTCCGCGCGAGTTGATGCCGTATCCCATGGTTTTGGCGTTAGGTTGTACGATATTCAAATAATGGCCGACGGTGCCAAAACCCACGCCTTGGGCTCCGAATTCGGTACCGTGACTCCAGAAAGTCTTCCAAGCATCTTTGGGGGCAACGTTGCCAAGGCCGGCTTTCGCTGCAGCATCGTCAAATATTTTCTTTTCGCCATCAACCCATTGGTGCGCGATGTTTTCTTTCGTGCTGAAGTTCCAAGCGGCATTTTCAAATCCGGCATAGTCTGAGTGCCCCTTCGTTGCGTCGGAGTAATTGGAATCAGACTGAGCGATTGCCATTTGCTCTGCCGTTACCTTAAGCTCGCTAAGGCCGACGCTTTTGCGATATTCATTAATTTCGCGCAGCTTGCCAAACGAAAGCTTGGCGTTGTCGAGTGACGTGCCGTCTTTTTTATCGCCAATGGTCGTCGGGTTTTTATCGCTCTGCCTATAGATGATGTTTGCAGCGTCGTTGGCACCGATGAACTGGTAGAAGCCGATGACGCTCTGCGCCTCCGCCGTCGTTGCCTTATCGGTTGCCGCCTTGCACGTATCGTATGCTTTCTGTGCATCGATAACGGCTTGATCGGCGGCCGCCTGGTTTGCCTTGGCAGTTTTGAGCGCCTTGTCTGCCTGCTCCTTCTCGGCTTTTGCCTGATCGACTTGTTTCTGAGCGGCCTTTGCTTTCTCCAGTTCGGTAGCATGTGCCTGCTTTGCCGAGGTCAACTCCGATTGCGCCGCATCGGCTTTCGTCTGGGCTGCCGTTACATCATTTTCGGCTGCTGCGACTGTCTGCTTCTTGGCTTCGAGCTCGCTTTCGGCACCGGTGAGGGCGTCCTGCTTGGATGCAACGTCGCTATTTGCCTGAGAAAGGCCTGCTTCGGCAGCCGCCTGCTGCTGCTTCGCCTGGTCGAGTGCGCTTTGGGCAGCATCGACCTTTGCCTGGGCGGCGTCATACTCCGGGCCCTCGGCGCCTGCCTTTGCGGCCGCCAAATCGGCTTGTGCGCTGTCGTACGCTGTCTGTGCCGCAACTAGCTTACCATCCGCGGCGGTCTTTTCCTGCTGAGCGGAAGCCAGCGTGCCTGCCGCCTCGTCGTAAGCGCTCTGCGCGGCGCTCTGAGCCTGTTGGGCATCGGCGAGCGCGGAATCGGCAGCGGCCTTCGCAGCCTTTGCTTGGTTCAGAGCGGCCTGCGCATCTGCGGCAGCCTGCTCGGCGACCTTGATTTCCTCCGGCGTTGCGTTGGCGGCTGCCTTCTGGGCTGCCTCGAGCTTGGCCTGCGCATCGGCTGCCGACTGCTTTGCGGAGTCGAGTGCCTTTGCCTTGCTCTCGGCATCGGCCTTGGCAGCATCGAGCTTGCTCCGGGCATCCTTCAGCGTGGCGCTGGCGCTGTCAGCCGCCTTGACGCTTTCGTCGAGCTGACGGGCGTATTCGGCACGCGCGGCGGCTTCTGCCTGCGAATTATCGGAGACGGAGCCGTCGTAGGCGGTCTGGGCGTTGTCGCGTGCCACCTGCTTTTCGGTATAGGGGGCAGCCGCCGTGTCGTAGTCGGATTTGGCGTCTGCCTCGGCGGCCTTTGCGGCGTCGATTGCGGCCTGCAAGTCGGCAATCTTCTGGGCGTTTGCCTTTACTGCGGAGCCTGCCGCCTCGCCGGCGCGGACGGCAAGCGGGGACATGATCGCGTCCTGTGCCGTGGTATCACTCACATCGTTGGCAAATGCCGAGAACGGCGCGAGCAGCGACGAGCCAGTCATAGCGATGGTGGTTGCCGCGGTGATGGCGAGTCGTGTTGCCTTATGGCCCGAGAATGTGGGGCGAGACTCGGCGCCGCCTGAGACTTCCAAGTGTTTAGGTGCGTACTTTGCCATTTCTTCTCCCAATCGTTGAAGGGGTACCTATGACAATTCGTACGTTACAACCGCCGAAAGGGTTCCTGTTGCGCAACATTGGCAAGGAAATGTCGACACACTTGAGTCACATTTATGAGTCGAAGTTCTTGGCAAGCTAATGTCTCGTTCTGTAACAGCTAGACCCCGTTTTGCCGGGTATTTGTTACAGATCAAGACAAACAGTTGGCAGGAAACTTAATGTCTCAATCTGTAACATCTGGCGGGAAATATGACCTCTAACTGTTACAGATCAAGACATAGAAATCGGCCGAAAACTAACATCTCGTTCTGTAACATCTAGACCTGTATCTGCCGAGCTAGTGTTACAGATCGAGACAATTGCCGGGGAGGGGTCCCGTCATGGCAAGACGCCCGCCGCCTAGATACAGAACCCGGGAATCACGCAGGTTCGCTTGTTTGGCTTTTCCGCAGGGGTGGCGTACATAAAGACGTCGCCGTCGTGGCCCACACGGTTTATGTAGAGCGTGCCTTCGGTCTTCGATGAGTCGGGGCTCACCGTGCGCTCCCACCAACAGGTGTCCTTGCCCTTCCACTGGCGGACCATCGTCTCGTTCGTGGAATACGGGCTCACCTTGAGCTCGCGGAAGAGCTGATACTCCTTGCCCTCGCCGTTGTAGATGTCTGCCAGGTAGTGATAG
>JAXIZX010000120.1:0-4853 GCA_036303765.1 Collinsella sp.
CCGACTCCAACTGCTCGTGGAAGTTCTACGAGCTGCACGGCTTTAAGCGCACGGCCACGCACCGCGCCAACCGCGAAGAGCGCCGTCACGCCATGCCGCGCGAAAGCTTCCTCTACGAACTCGACCTAACAGCCTAAACCCGGCAGTTAGGGACGTTCCTTTTATGCCGGCACCCCGGGACACTCCTTGGCAGCAACCACACCTAGTCATTGGGGACGTTCTTAAATGACTAGTCGCTGGGGACAGTCTTGAGCAAAACGGCCGCCGAAGCCCTCGTTGGCATCGCCCTATAGGGGGCCTGCAAATAGCTGTGGTCAAAAAAACATCAAATATGAGTACTGTTACCTTTTTAGCAGCAGCGCAATTCGGCTTTCTCGGGTCTCTTAGGCGTCTCGACGCGTCAGATGAACTAACGTATCTCCCCAAATGTACAATAAAATGGACTCCTAACGAGAAATAATATCGTTAGGAGTCCATTTTTTAGTACAAACAAATGTGACAATCTAGGCAACAGTACTCATATTTGGCATTTTTTGCCCACTGCCCCTTGTGCGAAGGTCCGCAGCGGAAAGCATGGCCCGTTTCGATGCACAAAAATGGGATGGATCTTCCCTGGCAACCGCCCAGAAAGATCCACCCCAAAGCAAGCGCTCGCTAGAACGTTCCGCCGCCTCCTCCGCCGACGCCGCCACCGCCGCCACCGGAAAAGCCACCGCCACCGCCGCCGCTCGAGCTATCGGAACTCGAAGCCAGCTCGCGGATGGTCTCGTGATACACATCATTGAACGAATCGAGCGGAGACTCGTTGCCGTAGTGATGGTAATACCACCAGTAGCAGGGGTAGTTGTCGTAGAAATCGTCGCTGTTGCGCAGGTCCGCAGGCACGGCCTCGGCCAGCTGTCGCAGCACTTCTTTCGAAACGCCCAGGGCAACGCCCATCACCAGCAGCTTGTTCCACAGAATCAGATCGCTGGGGATGGCCTCCTTCAGGCGCGTAAAGTCCTCGAGCCAATGCTTAAGCGCCTTGCAGCGAGCCGCCACTTCGGCGCCCTCCGGCGTGTAACGGCGGAAGGTGCAGCTCAGGACAAAGCCCACGATCGTGACGGGGATCGAGATCATAGCGGCACCGACGTTGGCGTCCGCAAAGTCGGTATAGAACAGAGAGCCCAGAATGCCAAAGACAATGATGATGCCGAGAACCAGGCCGGCCACCATCGCGATAGTGCCATCCGATGCTATAAGCTCGCGCGCTTCCAGCTTGCCCTTAACTGTGCTCTGATAGTCCTCGAGCTTGTCGCCAACAGATGTGGTACGCTCGCTAGCGTACTCCTCCAGCTCACTAAACGTGCGCGAACGGACTCCGTCCTTATCGGGCTTAACGCCGGCGAAGAAGACCTTGAGCACATCGCGATCGATGCCGTCCTTCTTGGCAGCCTTCCAGGCCTCGTCGGTCACTGTGATGCGATACGTCTGCTCCTCTTTTTCGCGACGGAGCAGACCCTTCTTCTTGGTCTCGGTCGCTTCTTCCAGCTTGATCACGCGGTCGTCGGTCAGCTTCATCAGTGTGGCGATATATGCCTGATCGGGCACCTCGTTCCAGCTCATGAGGGCCGAAAGCACGGCGGGATGGTCGGCCGAGGGCACATCGCGGAAATATTCGTCCTGGAAAAGCGGCTTGGGCTTGCGCTTGCGCAGCTTGAGCATAACGATTGTGCCGGTAAAGGCCACCGCCGCAACAACACTTAGCACGGCAAGTGCATTGGCAATCATGCGAGCGTGAGCGCGGCGGGCGTTAGCTTCGTCGGCCCATTCCTTCTCTTCGCTCAGGATCGTTGACATGCGCTCTTCGCCCGAAGCGGCAAGCTGCGGCACCCAGTCGCCGGGGAAGGCGATGCGTGCCTCGGCGAATTCGCCCTGATGCACGCAGGGAATGGTATAGGTGACCATGGGTTCGTCCGCATCGAGCGATACATCGCCCGTCAGCGGGCCGTGGCCCCATGCGCGGAAGTTATCGCCCTTGACGGCCGCCGTCCCGGCAGCGGCATTTGCGAAGTACACTTCCATCTCGACATCGTCGGAATCCGCCGACCAGCCGTCACCCACGAACTTCCAGTAGAGCTCGGCGGTATCGGCCCAGTTCATAACCGCACCGGTCATGGTGTAGCTCACGTAATAGATTGCACTGTCACCGCTCTCGTGAGGGCTGAACACCTTAATCCTTACGCCGTCACCGGCCTGCTCGATCGTATAGACGCCAGAGTCGCCCTTGTTCGCGCTATCGACTTTGTTAAACGCGGTGTCCCCTTCCTCGACACTCAGCACATCGACGCCCGCCGTGCCACCCTGCTGGTTGGTACCCGTATTAATCTCCCAAAACACGCCGTTGATGTCGTCATCGAATTCAAACTGGCGCCCCTCGACAACGGTCAGCGATCCATCGGCCTCGACCGTGGCACTGATGTAGGTTTGGGTCATGGAATAACCGTCGGCGTGTGCGGCGGCGGGCAGTAGCAGCAATGCAAGCGCGACGAGTGCGCAGACGGAAGCAAATCGCGCAAACAGGCGGCGCTGCCGACAGGTTTTGGCAACGGGGGCGTTCATAGGCACATCCTTTGTCTGTGATACCAGCAACGCCATTGTCCCACGTTTACGGGCGCACATGACGAACATCTAGGCCAGCGGAGTATCAAACGGGACGAAAGTCACGCCCGCGGCCGGCACATGGGGACGTTCCTTATCTGCCGGCAATCTGGGACACTCCTTGGCATAGCCCGCTCCGGCAATAGATACCACTTCATAGCTCCGTCACAGGTGTAGCGGCTTTGTGTTGCCGCGACGCGCACTGATTGAGTCCGCGAGCAAGGGGCATAAAGCAGTTGAGCGAAAACGGTTTGCCCCTTTGCCGTTCGCTTGAGGATCATGTCCCCCTTTTCCGCGGAAACCCCGGCAGTTGCGAAGAGCTGCCGGGGTTTCTGTCGTTTGAGGGGTTGGGCTGGCGGGTGGCGATCGAGCTGTCGAGCCGGTGCCTCCCCCACCTCCCGCGCTATACTCGTCCGCATGGATATCAACGCACGCAACATAGCAACACACGCCGCGGACGCACCGGCAACGGCAGAGCCCACCCCCGTCGTGGGACGCTTCGCCCCGTCGCCCTCGGGCCGCATGCACCTGGGCAACGTGTTCAGCTGTCTGTGCTCGTGGCTTTCGGCCCGCAGCCAGGGCGGCGGCATCGTGTTGCGCATCGAGGACCTGGACGATCGCTGTAAGCGGCCGGAGCTTGCCGCCCAACTGATTGACGATCTGACCTGGCTGGGGCTCGAGTGGGACGAAGGCCCCTACTACCAGCACGATCGCCTGGATCTGTACGAGGACGCCCTGCGCCAGCTGCAAGACGCCGGCCTCACCTATCCCTGTTTTTGCACGCGTGCCGAACTCCACGCCGCGAGCGCACCGCACGCCAGCGACGGCACGCCCATCTACCGCGGCGCCTGCCGAGGCCTTTCTGCCGAGGAGGTTGCCCGCCGCAGCATCCTGCGCGCTCCGGCCACGCGCCTGCGTGTGCCCGACGTCGACGACCTCGCCGGCGACGTAATCGAATTCGTGGACCGCACGTACGGAGCCCAATGCGAGGCACTCGCCACCGAGTGCGGCGACTTTTTGGTGCGCCGCAGCGACGGCGTTTTTGCCTACCAGCTAGCCGTGGTGGTCGACGACGCTGCCATGGGCGTCACCGAGATCGTACGCGGATGCGACCTGCTTGGTTCCACGCCACGCCAGATCTATCTGCAACATCTGCTGGGACTGCCCACACCGCGCTACGCGCACATTCCGCTGCTCATGTCACCGGACGGTCGCCGCCTTTCCAAGCGCGACCGCGATCTGGACCTGGGCGAGCTACGCGCCCACTTTGGCGCGCCCGAAGCACTGCTGGGCTGGCTCGCCGGACAAACGGGCATCGCGCCGGACACCACGCCGCGCTCTGCCGAGCAGCTGGTCGAGCACTTTAGCTGGGACGTCATCCGCGCGCATCGGGAGAACATCACTGCAACGGTCGAGTAGCCAGCCACCCCGCCTCTACGCAACATCCCAGGGCTGGAGTTCGTCGCCCAAGCGAACGATGCAGTCGTAGAGCACGGTATGGCGCTCGGCCGGGTTGGCATCCCGATGAAAATGCCCGTAGTACCAGCGCTTGTAGTCCATGCGATCTTCCAGCTCATCGAAAAATGCCGTAAGTCGATCAACCGTGGGGCAATTCCAGCCGGGTGCCAGATAAAGCGTGGGCGAAAGCATGCGCGTAGAGCAGGTGTGGGTGATCACGTAGTCGACCTTCCAGCCCATGCTCTCGAGCTTTGCCCGTGCCTCCTCAAAGTTGCGCTCGTCCGGCAGCTCCTGCGGCCACCAGCTGGAATACGGAATGCGGTATTCCTTATCCACGCTCGTGGCGCCGCCCATGGTAAAGATCGTTGAGCCGTCGAGCTCAAAAACCTCGCCGCGCGTCAGGCGTCGGATGGGCGAGGTGTCCGACAGGCGCTGCGTCAGGCCGCCGTGCCACAGTTCCATGGGACGCTCCGCCCAGTGATCGAAACGTTCGTGGTTGCCGTCGACGAACAGCAACGTATAGGGGCGCGACTCCAGCCAAGCAATATCGGCGCATTCCTCGACAGAGAAATCCCACGGAAAGCCAAAGTCGCCCGCGACAATCAGATAGTCGTCGCTCGTCAGGCTATCCCCAAGCTCCCAGTCGCGCAGCTTTTGCATGTCGACGCCGCCGTGAATATCGCCCGTCACATAGACCGTCATCGGATCACCACTTCCCTGCAAGTCGCTAGCCCACATTCTGCACGATCACTAAG
>JAXIZX010000121.1:0-8645 GCA_036303765.1 Collinsella sp.
CCGACGAGGAAGGCGTGATGATGGCGTTCATCACGCTCAACATGGTCGAGATTTTCCACTGCTTCAATATGCGCAGCCGTCGTGCGTCGCTGTTCACCATGAAGAAGCAGAACAAGTGGCTGTGGGCTTCCGCCGCGCTGGCACTGGTGCTGACGGTGATCGTGACCGTGCAGCCGACGCTTGCCGAGATGTTCTTTGGCCCCGTGACGCTTGAGCTCAAGGGCGTTCTTGCCGCGCTGGGTCTGGCCTTCCTGATCATCCCGCTTATGGAGATCTACAAGGCGATCATGCGCGCGGTCGAGAAGGAGTAACGTACCTGTCCGGGCCCGACCGCCTGCGGGGTTTCCACGGGCACGTCCTCGCCGCTTTGCGGCTGCGGGATGTGCCCTTAGGAAACCCCTCCCGGCGGGCGGGCCCTGCGGTATCCTTGCTGGCTTTTCTCCCGTGCGGATGAAAAGGGCTGAGGGAAAGTTTGTGAGCTGGTCGGGCTTTGCCCGGCCAGCTCTTTTTGATTTAAAATACCTGCCCAGTTGTGATTTATGGTGCTGGGAGGCGTTTGTGGGCAAGGCTAAGGCTAAAGCGAAGAAGAAGACGACGGGGGCGCGGGCTAAGCGCGATCGTCGTCGGAAGCTTGCGACCGAGGCCCCCGCGTCTGCCGAGGAGCTGCTGGCAAGCGTGCCGGGACTTGACGCGCTGCAGGATGTTCCGGCGTTCGATGACCTGCCGGTCGATGAAGCTCAGCAGGCGGCATTTGGCGGCTTTTGCGCACATGCTGAGGAGCCCGAGCAGATGCAGCTTGGCGCCGTGGTGCGCTTAGATCGCGGGTTTCCGCTGGTGGCGACGGCCGACGATACCTTTCGTGCCGAGCATGCCGTGGGGTTTGCCAAGTCGCGCGGCGAGGACGAGGTGCTGCTGCCCGCCGTGGGCGACCGTGTGGCGGTGCGCCGCGCTCCCGGGCACGATATGGGCGTGATTGAGTGCGTGCTGCCGCGCCGTACGAGCTTTGAGCGTTGGCGCGGCCGTGCCCGTGGAGAGCGCCAGGTGCTCTGCTCCAACGTGGATAGCGTGCTAATCGTGCAGGCGCTCGGTGCCGGTGAGGTGCTGCTCGACCGCGTGGCGCGCTCGCTGGTGTTGGCGCTCGACTGCGATGCCGAGCCGGTGGTGGTGCTCACCAAAGCTGACCGCTGCGATGCCGAGGAGCTCGAGCGCGATCTGGACCGCGTGCGCCGCCTGGTGGGTCCGGACGTGCGCGTGATCGTGACGTCCTCTGCCGAGGGCCGCGGCCTAGACGAGGTCCGTGCCTGCGTGCCTGCCGGGAGCTGCGCCATGATTCTGGGCGAGTCGGGTGCCGGCAAGTCGACGCTGCTCAATGCACTGCTGGGCCACGATACGTTGGCGACCGGCGGTGTGCGCGAACGCGACGACCAGGGCCGTCACACTACCGTCGCGCGCGTGATGGTGACGCTGCCGGGCGACGCCGGTGTGATCGCCGATGCCCCGGGCCTGCGCAGCCTACCGCTCGTGGGTCACGAGCGGGGTCTGGCGCGCGCCTTCCCCGAGATTGTCGAGGCATCGCGCGCGTGCCGATTTGGCGATTGCACGCATACCCATGAGCCGGGTTGCGCCGTTCGCGAGGCCGAGGACGCCGGGCAGATCGACAGCCTGCGTCTGGAAACGTTCCAAAACCTGGCGTCATCCATGCGCGTGAGCGCCCAAATGCTCGATCCCGATGTCCATCTGTAATTGATTTTTCCTATGACAGCCGTCTCCCAACTGTTCGGGAGACGGCTTTTTTCCTGCGGAAAAGCCTCGAAACATGCAGTTTGTTGACGTGCTGACCAAAACCTTGCCACGAGCTTGACGGGCTGGTCAGCTTTTGGTCAGCGATTGGTTTGACATCGAAAACCAAGATCGCGATTGCGCCGCTTTGCACTCTGACCGCCCAGACAATGGTGGTACGGGCATTCGCCCGGCACTGCCATGAGAGGAGCGGCCGTGAACAAGAGCAAGCGCATCGCCATCAGTCTGGTCGCGGGCGTGCTCGCTGCTCTGCTCTGCATGGTTTACGGCTCGTCGATCCGCTCGCAAGCCGAACAGGTCCAGGCTGAGACCTTGGCCAAGTACGGTGGCGATCGCGTCGAGGTATGCGTCGCGGCGCGCGATATCGATGTGGGCGAGACCCTCGATGAGACCAATGTCATAACCCAGGAATGGCTGACAAGTCTGCTGCCGCGTGACGCGGCGACCGAGCTGCGCCAGGTGCGCGGCGACGTGACGACTTCGCGTATTCCCAAAAACGCCGTGATCTGCAATGTCTACACCAAGGCCGAGAGCCACAAGCTCGAGGTGCCTAAGGGCAAGGTCGCCGTTTCGGTGGCGGTCGATGCCGAGCACTCGGTCGGCGGTGCTACGGGCGTGGGCAGCTACGTGGATGTGTATGTGCAAAAAGACGGCGTAACCGATCGGTTGTGCGGCGCGTACGTGATCGATACCAGTGAGGATTCCGGTGCCACGCGCGAGGGCAAGATCGAATGGGTGACGCTGGCGGCTGACCCCGAAGACGTCAAGGAACTGCTGGGGGCATCGGGCAAGGGAACGGTCAGCTTGACGATTCCCGCCACGGCGCGCGGCAAAAAGAGCGGAGGCGACGAGTGATGAAGGCGATCTGGCTTGCGTGCTGCGCGTGCGGCGATTACGGGCTGTTGCAGCGGGAAGTCGAGGGCCGTGACGCGGGTGCACAGGTGCTTCGCGTGGGTGACCTGGACGGGCTGGTTTCCATGGCGCGGGCGTTTCCGTCGCGTCGCGGAGCTGCCATCATCGCGGCGTCTCTGTTTGATACCGAAGATGTGCGCAAGACTGTTGCGCGCCTGACGGCCGAAGGCCGCGTGAGTCGCGTGGTCGTCTTGATAGAAGCGCTCGATCCGTCGGATATCGAGGGGTTGTTTCGCGCGGGGGCGACCGAGGTCATCGCTGCGCACAGTATATGCGGCAACGGGCGCGCGGGCGAGGGAGCGGTTGATTCCGATCGGCGCATGACGATTGAGCCCGATGCTTTTGTTGATAGGGAACCCGGGGCGCCTCGCGCTACAAGAGGCCCGCGTGTTGATGATTGTGGAAAAGCGGAAGCCGAGCATGGTCGGCGCCCCCGGAACCCCCTTGTATGCGATGACGCTGGAGGGCCGGCGCAGCATGCTGGCGACTCCCCGGCTGTAGATATGGGATACGTGCACGGCGTGAATCTGGCGGATGAACTCGACGAAGTTGAGGGCTTTGCCGGGTGCGGCGAGTTGTCGCTGATGCAGCATGAGCAGATTGCGCAGAACGAGCCTGCCTCGCAGACCGAACAAGCCGCCATGCCGGCTTGGACGCAGCGTGTAGTTGCGGCGGGGGAGACGGGGACGCTGTCACCGACGCCCGCCCCGCCGCCTCCGATGCCGCCGGCAGACGCTGCCGCTTCGCCGCATCGAGCTCCGGTCGTCTGCGTCATTTCGGGCTCGGGCGGTTGCGGCAAGTCGACGATCGTTGCCACCATGGCACACGCATCGTCGCTGTTGGGCTTGCGTGCCGCCGTGCTCGACCTGGACCTGATGTTTGGAAACCTTTACGACTTGTTAGGCGTCGATGCTCCGCGCGATATGGCGGCATTTATCGAGCCGTCGGCGGCGGGCACGCTCACCGAGCCGGATATCGTAGCCGCATCGATGCGCGTCGCCCCGGGCGTTACGCTCTGGGGTCCCGTCGCGGCGCCCGAGCAAGCCGAGCTCATGGCACGTCCGGTGGAGCTACTGCTTGATGTTCTGCGTCGCGAATCCGACGTGGTCTTTATCGATACCTCGGTCTTTTGGGGCGACGCCGTGGCGGCTGCGGTGGCGGCGAGCGACCGTTGCCTGATCGTTGGCGATGCTGCGGTGTCGTCCGCGACATCGGCGTCGCGCGTCATTGAACTGGCAAGTCGAGTAGGTGTGCCGCGCACGCGCATGAGCGCCGTGTTCAACCGGTTCGGTGCGCGCGGGGCAGACGAGGACGTCGCCATGCGCTTTGAGATTGCCTGTGCGTTGAGCTCCAAGATTCGTATCGCCGATGGCGGGCAGGATCTCGCCGCGCTCATGGCGTTTGGGCGCGCTGACGAGGCAGTGGGGCAGACTAGCGCTTTTGCGACCAGCGTGCGCGAGGCCACGCGCGAGATGCTCGTGGAACTGGGGTGCGCCGTCGGCCCTTGGAGCGATATGGTCGCCGACCGTGCAACGCGCACCGAACGCCCGCGTATCCGCCTTCCCTGGTCGCGCGAGGGTGATTAGCGATGAGCCTGCAAACGAGGATTAAGGCTGCCGGCGCTGCAGCGGCGGCAGCGCCTGTAGATGCGGGGCGTCGCCGCGCGGTGAAACGACGCACTAAGCGCGCCGTGATGGACCGCATGGGTTACGATGAAGTGGCGCGTATCAGCGCCTATGTCGACCCGGTACTTGCCCGCTCGGAATTGCGTCCCGCGGTGGAGGCGGCGCTCAATGTTGAGGAGCCGACCGATCTCGCGACGCCCGAGCGCGAGACCATCATCGACGAGATTTTGGATGACGTGGTGGGCTTGGGGCCGTTGCAGCCGCTCATCGAGGACGACACCGTTACCGAAATCATGATCAACGGCTGCCGCTCGGCTTTCTTTGAACGCGGCGGCGTCTTGTACCCCATCGAGCATGCGTTTGAGGATGATGAGCAGATCCGGGTGCTTATCGACCGCATCATCTCGCCACTTGGCCGCCGTATCGACGAACGCAGCCCCATCGTCAACGCCCGCCTCAAAACGGGCTATCGCGTCAACGCGGTGATTCCGCCTGTGGCGATTGACGGACCGATTCTCACCATCCGAAAGTTCTCGGACCGCATCTGCTCGCTGGACGAGCTTGTGGGGCTGGGGTCGCTGCCGCTTTGGTATGCGCAGCTGCTGTCGTGCGCGGTCTCGCTGCGACAGGACCTGGCGGTTGCGGGAGGCACGGGATCTGGTAAGACCACCCTGCTCAACGCGTTGTCATGCGAGATTTCCACCGGCGAGCGCATCGTGACGATCGAGGACTCTGCCGAGCTCAAGTTTGCGCATCATCCGCACGTGGTGCGTCTAGAGGCGCGCGAGGCTTCAATTGAGGGCGAGGGCGCGGTGACGATCCGCGACCTGGTGACCAATGCCCTGCGCATGCGCCCCGACCGCATCGTGGTGGGCGAGGTGCGCGGTGCGGAGTGCTGCGACATGTTGCAGGCCATGAACACGGGCCACGACGGGTCGCTCACCACACTTCATGCGGGCTCAGAACAGGAGACCGTGGTGCGTCTGACGTTGCTTGCACGTTATGGCATCGATCTGCCGAGCGAGCTCATCGAGGAGCAGATTGCCATGGCGCTCGACGGCATCGTGATGTCCGAGCGCCACGCCGATGGCAGGCGTTTCGTCTCCTCGTATTCGGGGGTGCGTCGCGCCGCGTCGGGCGGCGTAGAGCTCGAGCGCTATGTGACTTTCGATGCCGCCGAGCGCACCTGGACGCTTGACCGCGAGCCGCCGTTTATCGCAGAAGGCCTGCGGTCGGGGACGCTCACACAAGAGGAGGTGGACGAATGGAGGTCGCTGTGCCCCTCGTCGTAGGGGGTTTGGCAGGGTTTTCTGTTGCGACGGCGTGCGGGGCGGAACCTCGTGTGCCGCAGGTGCCGCCGGCGGAGCTGGCGCGTCAGGCGCTCGAGACGGTGGCAGAGAGGCTGCCGCGTGAGCTGGTGGAAAACGATCTGCTGAAAAAGATCGCCCGTTCGTGGACATCGCTGGCTCCGGCGCATCGCCTTGGCCTCGTGATCGAAGATGCTTCGGGGCGTTTGGCGTTTCTACTGCTATCGAGCGGTGTCTGCTGCGTTTTACTAACGATGGTGTCGTTATCGCCCCTCGGGTTTGCCTTGGGACTTGTTGCTCCGATTGCCGCTGGCGCCGCTCGGGATGGCTTTGAGAGCCGGCGCGAGCAACACGATGCAGAAGAGGCCATGCCCGAGGCGTTTACCGCACTTTCCATGTCGCTTGCCTCAGGACATTCGCTGGCCCAGGGCATGCGCTTTGTGGGCGCTCATGCGCAAGAACCGGTGCATACCGAGTTTTTGCGGGTGGCGGCGGCGATCGATTGCGGTATCTCGGCGACCGACGCGCTCGATGACTTGCTCGTGCGCATCGACGCTCCCGGCCTTTCGCTTGTGACCTTGGCGCTTAAGGTGTCTCAGCGCACCGGTGCTCCGCTTGCCGACTTACTGTCCGAGGCGTCGAGCATGGTGGGGGAGCGCATTGAGCTCAAGCGCCGCCTGGATGTCAAGACGTCGCAGGCTCGCATGTCTGCGCATATGGTCGCGGCGATGCCGGCGGGCATGTGCGCGGTGTTGGCGCTGCTTTCGGCAGATTTTCGTCGCGGTCTCGCGACGCCTGCCGGCGTGGGCGCTGTGGTGCTGGGTCTTGCCCTCAATGCCGTTGCCCTGGTGGTTATCCGACGCATTATGCGGGTGGAGCTATGAGCGCCCCGGTTGCAGTTGCGGCTTGCCTGTGCGCCCTGAGTGTATTTGTCGCGACGGGTTTGGATCGGGCGGATGCACGCAAGATCGCAGGGGCCTGCAAGCGCGAGGCGGTGCTGGTCGCTGCCGCGGGTCGCTCAGTGGTCGATGCCCTGACCGCGCGAGTGAAGGGCGCGGTTGGAGTGGGCGGCCCGGCGCGAGTGTCGCTCGGCGAAGTGTCCGAGATGATCGATGTTGTGCGCTTGGGTCTTTCGGCCGGTCTTTCGTTTGATGCGGCGCTTGAGATTTTCTGCGCCAACCGCCGGTCAGTGCTGGCTCTTCGACTTGAGCGGGCCTGCATGGCGTGGCAGGTGGGCGTGGGCACGCGTGAGGACGAGTTGTTGGCCGCCGCGCGCGACCTGGACGTGCGAGCGCTCGAGACCTTTGCCATCACGGTGGGACAGGCGCTCGCCCTGGGTGCCCCACTTGCCGAGACACTGGCCGCTCAAAGTCGCGAGATCCGTGCGGCTCATCGCGCCGCGGTCGAGCGCGAGATCGAGCGTGCGCCCATCAAGCTGCTGATTCCCACCGGCACACTCATCTTGCCGGCGTTGCTTCTGTCCATATTGGGCCCGCTGTTGGGAGCAGGCGGGATGATGTAGGGAGGAATACATGAACACGATGACTGACGTTGCTGGCAAGGTCTGGAGCTGGGCTGTTTGCCAGTCAATTCGCGCTCGCCAGCATGCCGGGGAGCTACTGCAGGAGGAGAGTGCGCAGGGCACCACCGAATACGCCATCTTGGTCGGCGTGCTCGTGGTGATCGCCATCATTGCCATTGTCGCATTTAAGGGCAAGGTCCAAGATCTATGGAACGCTATCAGCGAGGGCATCAACAGCCTGTAGAGGGCGAGCGCCCCATCGGGGTGCTGCTGGTGTTTGCTTGCCTGACCGTGGCGATAGCGGCGGTGCTTTGGGGGCTTAACGCCGCGCAGCAGCAGCGTCCTGGGGCCGCCTTCGATTCGGGCTCAGATTCGGCGGTGGTGTCTCAAAAAGATGAGATGCGAGATGCGGACGATTCGGATGTCGCTGTCACGGCGCAAACCTTTCTGCGGACGCTCGACAAGCGGTCTGGCACTGCGACGGATTCGCCTGAGGACAACGCGATTGCGGTCCGGCTTGCATGGTCCGAGGACCGACCGATGACCGAGGCAGCGGCGGATATGTTACGCGCCTACCGCGAGGTGCCAACGGCCCAGCTCGCCCTGAGCGGCTATCTCGATATTAAGGGCAACGTATGGGGCGCCATCGTGCGCGATGGGCGCGGCTGGGTCGATATGGTGACGGTTGCCGCGGATGCTGGCGATGCTTCGTGTCGTCTGCGCGCGGTGCGCCTGGTCCCGCAAACAATAAGCTCAAAGGAGGGATCGTGAAATGCATGGCGTTCTGCGTGAAGAGGTTGCCCAAGCGACTGTGGAATACGCCATCGTCACGGTGGCGCTGCTATCGATCGTGCTGGCGATTGCGGGACTTTGGCGTGCTGGCACCGATGGACGCTTGGCGGCGCTGGTTGAGCGGGCGGCATCCCATGGCGTTGCCTCGATGTCGGTTATCGACGCCGCCGCGGGCGCTAAGGACATTGCGTTGTATTGATATCGCGCGCGAGGACCGGGCGCAGTCTACGGTCGAGGCTGCTTTTTTGCTGCCGACGTTTCTGACGCTCATCCTTCTCGCACTGCAACCGGTGTGCCTGCTTTATACGCGCGCGGTCATGGAGTCTGCCGCCGCCGAGACCGCGCGGCTCATGACCACGACGACGGCGGAGGACGACGATCTTAAGGAGTTTACCCGCCGCCGGCTTGCCGCAGTGCCCAACGTTTCGATCTTTCATGCTGGCGGGCCGTTGTCGTGGGATATCGAGCTTGGCCGGGCCGGTGCGGGTGGCGTCTCGTCCGTGTCCGTTTCCGGCGAGGTCAAGCCGTTGCCTGTGATCGGTGCGTTTGCGCAGGCTATGGGTGGTACCGCCGAGGGCGGCTACGTTGAGCTCAAGGTCGATGTCTCGTATCAATCGCGTCCCGAATGGCTGGAGGGAGATTATGATTCGTGGATTGCTGCATGGGATTAAGCGTTTCTGGTCTAGA
>JAXIZX010000122.1:0-1608 GCA_036303765.1 Collinsella sp.
CGGCAAACGCACCTTTACGGCCGTGTTTACCGTTACACGCACCGGCGTCTTTCGCATCGAGTATGGCTGAGAGAGCGACCGCGCCACCTACGTGTCCATGACCAACCACACATACTTTAACCTTGCCGGCCATAACGCCGGCATGGACTGCGAGCACTTCTTTGTTGCCAACGCTGCCCACTACCTGCCCATCAACGAGCAGAATATCCCCACCGGCGAGATCGCTCCGGTCGAGGGAACACCGTTTGACTTTCGCGAGCTGCGCCCCGTCGCTCCCGGCATGGAGGCCGACGACCCGCAGATTAAGCAGGCCCGTGGCTACGATCACTGTCTGTGCATCGATGGCTATCAGTACGGCCGCAATCTCCGCCGCGCGATGCACGTCGAGGAGATGTGGACCGGCCGCGAGCTGGACTACTACACCACTGCCCCGGGCGTGCAGCTCTACACCGGCAACTGGCTGGGCGACGAGCACGCCAAGGACGATGCTAACTATGGCTGGGGCGCCGGCTTTGCTCTCGAGGCCGAGATGTACCCCGACACGCCGCACCAGCCGTTGTTCCCGCAGGGCATTGTGGGCCCGGGTCACCCCTACAGCAATGTGATCGAGTACCACTTTATGAGGCACTAAGCCCACAATGCAACATATTGCACAGCAACGCCCGCCGGCACCACCGCCGACGGGCGTTTTGCTATCTAGTCATTGGGGACGTTCTTAAATGACTAGTCGTTGGGGACAGTCTTTAACGTTTGGCAAGAAAGACTGTCCCAATCTGCCGGCACTTGGGGACGCTCCTAAAAGGCCGGCACATAAGGAACGTCCCCAAGTGCCAAGGGTGTCCCGCTTGACTAGTCATTTAAGAACGTCCCCAATGACTACCCAATGACTAGTTGGATGGGGTCGGGATTGGAGCTGGGGAGGTAACGGATTTCTAGTTCTATGCCGAGCTTTTGCAGCTCTTTGAGGGCGACGATGTCCGCATCGTCTATGGCGACTGCGGGCGTTACAGAGCGTTTGCCCTCCCCTGTCTGCATATGGCCAATGCTGATCTTGGTAATCGGCACACCACCCTTAACTAGCGCGAGCGCATCGACGGGTGAGGCTACCATGATCAGAATCCATTGACGCGGCGTTGCGGTATGAATGATGTCGATAGTCCTTTGCACCGAGAAAAACCTTGTCCAGACGCCTTCTGGCGCCGCCGCCCTCATGGGTGCCCATTGGCGCGAATCCGCCGCGATCTCATCGTTGACGATTAGGACAAGGTTGGAACCAGTCGCCTCGTTCCACAGCTCAACGTCTTGCCCGTAAATGAAACGGTCATCGATACGCGTGAGAAGAATCTTGGGTTGAGCCATGGCTGCCCCATTCTGTTTGAGACCCATACGAGCGGGACATCACGTCTCCAATAT
This sequence comes from Collinsella sp., assembly GCA_036303765.1. Classification (GTDB taxonomy): domain Bacteria; phylum Actinomycetota; class Coriobacteriia; order Coriobacteriales; family Coriobacteriaceae; genus Collinsella. The sequence continues at coordinate 1,414 of JAXIZX010000122.1, forward strand.
TAGTGCATTTAAAGTGAGAAAAGCCGTCAGAACCCTTGCGCGGATGTGCGATGTCCCGTATCATAAACAGCCGTTGACGCCTCAGTTGCGTCACCACATGGCCGCCAGCGTAGCTCAGTTGGTAGAGCACCGCTCTCGTAAAGCGGGGGTCACCGGTTCGAGCCCGGTCGCTGGCTCCATTGCACAAGATAGCCG
>JAXIZX010000123.1:0-2171 GCA_036303765.1 Collinsella sp.
AATCATCGAGCGCAAAGGCAGGATCAAGAACGTCTTTTGGATCGCTTGTGGCGGTTCGATGATCGACCTGATGCCGGCCAACGAGCTGCTCAAGCGCGAGGCCACCACGTTTACCTCGACGGTCTACACGGCACGCGAGTTTTGCCTGATGGCTCCCAAGAGTCTTGGCGAGAAGTCGCTCGTCATCGCCTGCAGCCACAGCGGCAACACGCAGGAGGTCGTCGACGGCTGCGAGATGGCGCTGGCCGCCGGTGCCGAGGTCGTCGCCATGACCGACTGCGAGGGCTCCAAGATCGACAACGGCAAGTGGACCACCTGGGTCTACCCCTGGGGCGAGGGCGTGCCGCAGGCCGAGGTGCCTCAGGGTATCGGCGCTCTGATCGCCGCCGAGCTGCTCGACCAGCAGGAAGGCTACGAGGCATTCGCCGACATGTACGAGGGCCTCAAGCAGATGGATGCGCTGCTGCCCGCTGCCCGCGAGAAGGTCAACGCCGAGCTGGGCGCCCGCTTTGCCGAGCTCTGCCAGCAGCACAAGTTCTTCTATATCCTGGGCTCCGGACCCAACTTTAGCCAGACCTACGCCATGGCCATCTGTTCGCTCATGGAGATGCAGTGGCAGCACTGCTGCTACATCCACTCCGGCGAGTACTTCCACGGCCCCTTCGAGGCCACCGAGCCCGGCGTGTTCTACTTTGTGCAGCTTGGCGCGGGCGAGTGCCGCCCCATGGAGGAGCGCGCCCTTGCGTTCCTCAACACGCACACCGATACGATTATGGTGCTCGACGCGCTTGAGTACGGTGTGGGCGACGTGCCTGCCAGCGTGCGTTCGTACCTGGAGCCGATCTTCTTCTACAACATGAGCTGCGAGCTGCGCGCCGCCCGCGGCAAGGTCTTCGACCACAGCCCCGAGGTTCGTCGCTACATGGGCATCGAGCAGTACTAATATACCGGGAATAGCCTCTCACGACGGGGTCTGCGCTGCGCGCAGGCCCCGTTTTGCGTTGTGGCGGCCAGATTCGTGTCTGCGCGAAAACGAAGGTGAATACTTTTCCGCGAAGTGAACGACCTATTTTGGACCCCCGAAGCATCCACACTTTTTGACGCCAAAACTGCAGGAAAAACTTGGCGAAACCGCAGGAAGCGGCGTCTGAAAAGTGTCGATGCTTCGGGGGCTCGTTTTTGCTCGTTCACTTCGCGGAAAAGTATTCACCTTCGATTCGCAAGGGCACTGCGTGAGTCAAAAAGGCGGGCCGCGCCGGGGATTTCCGGCGCGGTCCGCTTGGTATCGCGCTTCGATTCGCAAGGTTGTGGCAGCCAGCGGCCTACTTGGCGTCGTAGGCCTCGGCGTCCCACCAGTCGAGCTGGGCGATGTTGTCGCGGATGTGCTGGCAGCTCTTGTGGAAGCCCTCGAGCTCGTGCTCGGACAGGTCCAGCGTATAGACCTCCTCGACGCCCTCGGCGCCGATCACGCACGGCAGGGAGGTAAAGATGCCCTCTTCGCCATACTGGCCGGTCATGAGCGTGGAGGCGGAAAGCACGGCGTGCTCGTTGTGCAGAACGGCGGCGCAGACGCGCGCGGCGGAGTTAGCGACGGCGTACTCGGTGCACTGCTTGCCCTGGTAGGTCACATAGCCGCCCTTGCGCGCGAGCTCCTCGACCTCCATGTGGTCGAAGGCGTACTTGTCGGGGTTCTCGGCCTGGAGCTCGTTGAGGCTCTTGCCGGCGATGGTCGCGGCCTTAAAGGCAGCCAGCTGGCTAAAGCCGTGCTCGCCGATCATGTAGGCGTCGATGGACTTGGGGCTCACGCCGACCTTCTTGGAGATCTCGGTGCGCAGGCGGGCGGAGTCCAGGCCGCAGCCCGAGCCGATGATCTTCTTGGGATCGTAGCCGGTCAGGTGCCACAGCTCGGTGCACACGACGTCGCAGGGGTTGGAGATGCTCACGAAGATGCCGTCAAAGCCGGCGTCGACGATGCGCTTGGCAAAGGTGCGGGCGGCGTCGGTGGTAAAGAACAGCTCGCCGTCGCGGTTGCCAGCTGCCAGCGCGACCTTACCGGCGGCGTTGACGATGACGTCGCAGCAGGCCAGCTCCTCGTAGTGGTCGTAGCAGTTGACGATCTTGGTGTTATACGGGACAAACGAAAGGGAGTCGCGCAGGTCCTGGACCTCGGA
>JAXIZX010000124.1:0-9862 GCA_036303765.1 Collinsella sp.
GCGGTTACAGCCGCGCGCTCATCCGTCACATGGTCACGCAGAAGGAGATGCTCGGCGGCATCCTGCTTTCGATGCACAACATCTACTACCTGCTCAACCTTATGCAGCGTGCCCGCCAGGCCATTATCGAGGGCCGCTACGGCGCGTTTGTGAGCGACTGGATGAACAGCCCTGCGGCGGTGGACTACTAAGAGCGGCGCGGGCGCTTGCAGAGCGCGGGCAACGGCAAGGGGCGAGCGACGGCCGGTCGTCACATTTGCTGACACCGGCCGCACGACCGCTGACCGATAGCTTGCAAGCACTTGATGCATCGTGGGTACCATACCGAATAGTTGATGTTCGGGCGGGTGTTTGGCGCATGGCGTCGACCCCGCCCGCTTTTCTTTTTCTCGATAGGAGTGCCCATGATTAAGAATGAGAACGTCGAGGGCGAGCCTGCCTACGACGAGACGTACCGCCGCGGCCCCGTGGTCATGCGCGGCCCCATGATTCCTAAGGACAACACCTACGCCAACCTGCTGGCGCCCGAGGAGTCGACCGACTGGCTGCATGCCGATCCGTGGCGCGTACTGCGCATCCAGGCCGAGTTTGTCGATGGCTTTGGCGCACTTGCCGAGTTAGGGCCTGCGGTGACCATCTTCGGTAGTGCCCGCACGCCCAAGACGGACCCGGCCTACAAGGCGGCGCGCACGGTCGGCCGTAAGATTGCCCAGCGCGGCGTGGCGGTTATCACCGGTGGCGGCCCCGGCATCATGGAAGCGGCCAACAGGGGAGCGGCGAGTGTCAACGGCAAGTCAGTTGGCCTGGGCATTGAATTGCCGCACGAGCATGGGCTCAATAAATACGTGAACCTCGGCATGGACTTCCGTTACTTCTTTGTGCGCAAGACCATGTTCGTCAAATACAGCTCGGGCGCCATCGTGTTTCCCGGCGGCTTTGGCACGCTCGACGAGATGTTCGAGGTGCTCACGCTGGTGCAAACGCACAAGGTCAAGCGCATGCCCCTCGTGCTGGTGGGCACAGAGTACTGGCAGGGCCTGTTCGACTGGCTCAACGGCCCGGTGATGGACGCCGGTATGATCAGCCCGCTCGATCCCGAGCTCGTGCACATCACCGACGACCTCAACGAAGCCGTCGACATCGCCCTGAGCGGGCTGATGTAGATCAATCGTGCCCACGCGACATGAATACGCATGGCAATCTGATGTTATTTAACATCAGATTGCCATTTATATTGGGTATACTGGTGTAAAAGACGAGGGCGAGGAGGTCGCAAATGTCTACAGCAACAGTTAAGCCTACGACGGTTCGAATCGAAGAGGGGCTCAAGGAGCAGGCGACTGAGTTCTTGGATTCGGTCGGCCTCAGCCTCAATTCCTATCTCAATCTTGCCGTTCGGCAGCTGGTAAATCAGCGAAAGATTCCTTTTGAGATTGTAGGAAGGGCGGAGGTGCCCAACGAGGCGACGAGGCGTGCCATGGTGATCGCCGAGGCTCATGAGTTGGGGATTTTGCCGGACGATAGCCCGTCATTCAATAACGCTGATGAGCTTATGTCATTCCTCGATGAGGAATAGCGATGTTCGAGATTAAAGTCGAGGCTCAATTTAAGGTGGACTACAAACGAACGATGCGCATGCATCCGCAGCTAAAAAGTGAGTTTAAAGCGGCGGTTGCAGAGCTTGTGGCTCATGGGTCACTTCCGGCGGAGTATGGCGCCCACGAGCTCTCAAACCCGGGCGGAAACTACAACGGCCACATCGATTTCCACCTATCCGATGGCTTGGTCGATGTGGTCGTTCTTTATCTTCCCCATAAGACTAACCCAGTGATTAGGCTGGTGAGAATGGGCTCGCATGAGGAACTGTTTCAGGGTCCGCTGGGCTGATCGCCGATTTCCAAGTTGCGGTGGAATAGGGACTGATTTGCGGTCGATTGGCCAAAAACAGTCCCTATTTCACCGCAACTGATGTGGGCGCCCCGTTCGCTGCTGCGGCCCCCCCGGTTCTCCTCATTGCTGGATTTCGCTCAAAAACTCAGCGGCGACTTCGTTGCTTTTGAAACGGATGCTGCGGTCTTCTTTCTTGGGGAATGCCAGCAGCGGGATAGTCCCGTACCAGACAGTTTCCTCGTCAATCACGGCCGCGCACAGCCGCCCTTTGGCCTTGACGGAATAGTCGACGTTCATCTCGGCAAAAATCGCTTTCGCGTCATCGCGCGGAGGTGAGGCAACATAAACCTCAAGGGTAATCCCACGGGCGGCTGCGCCTGCGAGTGTGGTGGTGAGTTTCGTGAGGCATGCGGCGGATGCGTAGGATGCGGCTATGAAGGCACTCTTTGTGGCACCGGTGATGTCTTTAATTAATGCCTCAATAGCGTTTGCCGGCTCTATGAGAATGTTGTAATCGGGTTGCTCGCTGTCCTCTGCTGAATAAATTTCGTACCCCAACTTGGCGTACGTCTTGAGTCTTTTCTGGTACATGCGGGCGAGCATGGGTATCGACAGGTCAATGTAGTCGAATATCTCAACCTGTTGCTTGCCCTCGTGGCTTCTATGCAGTCTGCCCACCTGCTGCGTTACGCTGCCGTCCCAAGATATCGGCGTGGCAATGAAAAGGGTGTCAAGGTAGGACAGATCGAAGCCCTCGCTCAGAAGGCTTTCGGTGGCGACGATGATTCGATGTTCATGCTCAAAGCCGGGAAGACTGTTCAGTATCGCTTTTCTTTCTTTGGCGCCGATTTCTCCGGTTAAGAGTATGGGCTCGTGTCTGCGATCATTAAGCAACCTGAACAGTTCCTCAGCATGCTTTTTCCTTTTGGATAGTATGAGCGGATGTCGACCGTTTGACGCTGCTTCGAGGGCGTCATCGACAATCAATTCGTTTCTTGCCGCATGTGCACACAGCATATCGAGAATCTGATTGAAGCTTGCATCCGGCTCGTAGGCGGATAGCCGAATGCCGGTAAATCTCGGTCGAACGATGCGCTGGATGCCCTGCTGAATTGCCTGCGTTTTTGGATCGATGACATAGCGAAGCGGGCCGCAGAGCATCGAGAGCGCCCGCGTGAGTCCGTCGGAGCGCTCGGGTGTCGCGGAGAGGCCATATATATATTTGGCTGGAGCGGACTTGAGGACGAGCTCGAGCTGTGGCGCGGCAGCATGGTGGCATTCGTCGCAGATAATGAGGCCGTAATTACGAACAAGGTTCTTAACTATCGGCTCCCCGGTTTGGGAGTCTTTGCCAGATAGCGACTGAAAGGAAGCGACGTCGATAAGGCCGCTGACGGCGGTTTTGCCCCCTCCGATTTGTCCAATAAGGGGAGGTTGCTTTTTGCTGATTCGTCCTTTTGGCGTTCGGACCGGCTCTCTGGTGTCCGTAATGTCGAGAAATCGTTCGAGCTGCGATTTCCATTGGGCTATGAGCGCGGTCTTTGGAACAATGACGAGCGCCGGAAGACCAACGGCGGCAATAAGATAAGCTCCGATGACGGTTTTACCGAAGCCCGTTGGCGCAGACATGATTCCGTCTTCGTATTCAAGCATCTGGTCGGCGGCAATTTGCTGTTCGGGATGAAGGGTCCCTTTGAATGCCATCTCAATTGGATTGCCTGTGCTACGTTCGTCTGAATAATGGGCAGTAACGTGGGCTTCTTGAATCAGCTGCTCAAGTTGGGCTTTGCAGCCTCTGGGAATCGCGACGCGGCCATCTCTAAGTTCGCTGAGGTCTATGAGTCGCGGTTTGCCGAATACTGATTGATGCATAGATTGCGCACGGAAGAACTCCGGGTTGGCAAATGTCGCAAGCCTGCGGATTTCCATTTGAGCTGCCGGGCTCAGAGACTTTTCGGGGATGTAGAGCATATCGGCTTGTGTGACGAGCAGGTTCGAGGGGAAGTCTCGTGGCGTGAGCGGGAGCCGCTTTCGTGGCTTTTGGACATTGCGCCTGGTTTTGTTTGTCGCTGCAGCTGTTGCTATTCCAAGCGGTTTGTTTTTGGTGTCCTCGATCAGACGATCCACCGTCGCACGCGAGATTAGTTGGATTTGCGAAAGGTAAAGCCATTGGTCGGGAAAGGGCTCGAATCGTTCGTCAACAAATACGCTGTTTCCTTCCCGCTGCGCTTTTCCCTGAAAGGGCAGCGCAATGAGATTTCCAAAGCCGCCTTCAGGAATGGTGGACTGCGCGGGTATCATTCGGTCAAAGGCTTCGAAGGTGATTGTCTTGTTGAGTGCCGCTGCTTCGGCGATAAGGCAGCTACCGAAATCTCGTGCTGTCTTTGCGTTTATAGGTTCTAGGAAGAAAAACCAGATATGCGCGCCGTTGCCTGACCTTGATCGCTCGACCGCAGCGTTAATTCCATGGTTTTTTACGACAAGCCTGATAGCGTTTGTCGCTTCTTTCCAATCGGCTTTGTCAAAATCAATGACAAGGACATTTGTGTTGCAGTCTTTGTCGAGAACATATTGACCTATGACGTCCCGGAGCCTGTCGTCGCTGCCTTTGAAATGGGCGATAATGGCGGCATCGTTCAGCTCAAGGAATGTGCGGCTGCGACATTCAGCGCATTTAATTCTGTGATGGTTTGCTTTGGGGCAAATGCCTGGCTTCCACTCATTTGCGCAGGCGGGTGTATAGCCGATGCCCCCGTCTTTTCTGCGATACCCGTGAGCGTGCACATCTTTGCGGCCGGTAAAAAGATTGCGAAAGAGCTCGAGTTTGTCGCGCGCTGGGCTCGCGCTGGTAACGATGCCCTCGGTCTGTGCACGTTCGCCGAAAGATTTGCCGGCTTTGTCCCATTCTTCGAGTGTTGCGTAACGGATGTCTGGACCGTTGCTACAGATTACGATCTGCTTACGCGGATCTGAAGCGTGGACAACCGTTTTATTGAGTTTGAATAAGGCGTTCCCGAAAAGGGCGTATTGATGCACGGCGTTGCTCATTTGAATGCCATTCTTGTCAGCGTTCATTGGGATGAGGGTACGTCATTTCAGCTTTATGAGATATGCGACTTCGATTTTGGTTCGGTAATAGTGGGGTACCGATCCGTGAGTGGCAATTAGCCGGTGCCAAAACGTGCGGCGGCTGTTGTTAAAGGTGTTTTGGCGGCTATGGGGCGTGTTGGCGGCGTGGGAAGGGGTCCTCGAATGACTCCGTGGTCAAATAACGTCAAATATGAGTACTGTTGTTAATGTAGTCTCATAACATTTGGTAAGAATAGAATACCAATTCCACATTATTCTATATATCTAACCCACTAAACACGGAATTTTGAGCCTTGGCAAGACGTGGAATTGATCGAAATGATCAATTCCGGCGAGATTTTGCTGCTACTAATTTGGTGGCGGTACTCATATTTGCCATTTTTTGTCCAGTGGGTACCGCGAGGGGCCTGTTCGACTGGCTCAACGGCCCGGTGATGGATGCCGGCATGATCAGCCCACTCGATCCAGACCTTGTCCACATCACCGACGACCTCAACGAAGCCGTCGACATCGCCCTGAGCGGGCTGATGTAGGGTAGGTAAAATGGGACGGGGCTAAAAGACTGGTCTGAAACGTTTGATACCAGTCTTTTTAGCCCCGTCCCAAATGAACTGCTTCTAAGTTGCGGTGGAATAGGGATTGATTTGCGGCTGATAAGCCAAAAACAGTCCCTATTCCACCGCAAGTGGTATGGGTAGCCCTAATTGGCAGGTTGGTAGCGGGGGCAGTAGCTGATGGCGATGGCGTCGACGCCTACGTGGGTGGCGATGGTGCAGCCGATGGGGCCGGTGCCGGCGTCTACGTAATCCTGGCCCGCGAGTGCCTCGTTGACAAGCTCCTGCTCCTCGGCGGCGCCGGTCGTGAGCACACGCACGCTTGAGCCCGGGTGCTCGTCCAAAAACGCGAGGCAATCTGCCATGGTGTTGGCGACGATGCGCTTGGCGCCGCGACCCTTCTTGATGGCCTTGATCTCGCCCGACTGCCACTCCGGCGAAACGGCCAGGCGAATGTTGAGCATCTGCGTGAGCTGGCCGGCGAGCTTGGGCGCGCGGCCGTTCTTAACGAGGTTCTCGAGCGTGCGGGGAATCAGCAACAGGTGTGCGTCGGGCAGCGTCGCGCGGATCTGCGCCTCGGTCTCGTCCAAGTTGCGGCCGTCTTCGCGCATGGCCAGCGCGTACTCCACCAGCAGGCCCTCGGCGCCGGAGCCGGTGCGCGAGTCGATGCAGCGCACGTCCAGCTCGTGCGTTTCGGCCGTCAAACTGGCGTTGGCATAGCAGGCGGACCACTCGCTGCACAGCGAAATAAAGATGGCGCTATCGTGGCCGTCGGCGCGCACGCGGTCAAAGAGTGCCTTGAACTCGCCGGCGCTCGGCTGCGAGGTGTGCGGCAACTCCTCGGAGCCAGCCATGCGGGCGACGTATTCCTCGGCGGTAATCTGCACCTGGTCGAGCAGGTCCTCGCCCTCGATAATCACATGTAGCGGAATCACGTAAATGCCGAGCTCTTGGGCGCGGGCGGGGGAGATGTCCGACGTGGAGTCGGTTATGATGGCAAAAGACATAATTGCACCTTTCGTTGGGGCGCGGCAGCGCCGCCTTCTGAGAGCAAAGTGCGACAAGTATAGTGGAGTCGTTCCACATTTATAGGTTCAATTGTTGAATAGTCAACAGTTTGAAGTGTCGGTGTGGAAATCGTCAACTGGGGAAGAGGGATGCCGATGGAGGCGCTGGAGATATGCAAGCGGCCGGTCGTGCTGTTTGATTTCGATGGCACGGTGGCAGATACGGGTCGAGCGGTGATGACCTCGACGCGCAAGACGTTGGCCGCGCGCGGGTTTTCGGAGGCGCAGATGGGTGACCTGCGTCGCATGATCGGGCCTCCGCTGTGGAAGAGCTTCCACGACTTTTACGGCTTTACGCGCGAGGAGTCGCTTGTGGTGGCCGACGAGTACCGTGTCTTTTTTGATGAGCTGGGACCGGAAGAGTATCCCGTGTTCGATGGAATCCCCGAGCTGCTCGATGGCCTTGTCGCGCAGGGGCATCGCTCGGCCGTGGCGACGTCACGCATGGAGGCAAAGTGCATTGACATGGTGGGCGAGCTGGGGCTTTCGCAGTTTGAGGCGGTGGTTGGCATGAATCCGCCGCAGGGACGCGAGACCAAGGCCGATTCGGTTCGTGATGCCCTGGCAGCGCTCGGCGCGACGGCCGACGATGCCGTGATGATCGGCGATCGCTTTAACGATGTGGAGGGCGCGCACGCGATGGGCGTGCCGTGCATCGGCATCTATTCGGGCGCGGCAGCGCCGGGGGAGCACGAGGCCGCGGGCGCCGATGCGGTGGTGCACTCGGTGGCCGAGCTTGCTAAACTTTTCGCTATCTAATAGACATAATGTGAGGGGCGGGCGTACCCGTCGCTCATTGGTTAGGAGGTCGTTCATGAATCAGGTGGAGCAGAGCGTTGCCGAGTATGTCGACGAGGTCTGGGAGGATGTCGTTGCCGATATCGAACAACTGGTGAGCTATCCGTCCGTGGCCGTTGCTGCCGATGCGGAGCCCGGTGCGCCGTTTGGCCGCCCGGTCCGTGACGCGCTCGATTGCGCGCTCGGCATTGCGCAAAAGCTCGGCTATCAGACGAGCGACTACGGGGGCTATGTGGGAATCGCCGATATCCCGGGTCGCGGCGACAAGCAGCTCGCGACTATCTGCCACGTGGACGTGGTTCCCGCTGGCCCCGGTTGGAACACCGACCCGTTTGCGATGGAGCGCCGCGAGGGCTGGCTGCTCGGTCGCGGCGTGATTGACGACAAGGGTCCGGCGGTGCTGTCGCTCTACGCCGGCGCTTATCTGCTCAAGCACGGCATTACCCCGCGCTATGCTTTCCGCGCGCTGCTGGGCTGCGATGAGGAAGTGGGCATGTCCGACGTTCACCATTATCTGGAGAACCACGCAGACCCCGACTTTTTGTTTACGCCCGATGCCGAGTTCCCGGTCTGCAATGCCGAGAAGGGCCAGTTTGGGGCGACGTTCGTGAGCTCCAAGATCGACGGCGGGCGCATCGTGTCGTGGAGCGGCGCCGAGGCGAGCAATGCCATTCCGTCGCAGTCCATCTGCGAGCTCGCGATTGCCGCCGATGAGCTGCCGGCGCCGGTCGAGAACGCCGATCGCCTTGAGATCACGACACTCGATAACGGGCATGCGCAGATTTTTGCCCACGGCATTGGCGGTCATGCCTCGATGCCTGAGGGCACTATCAACGCTGTCGGCCTGATCGTGGCGTATCTGCGCGAGGCCGAGGACGCGTTTGGCGCCCGTGACAAGCGCCTGTTGACGCCCGCCGAGCACGAGTTTGTCAAGTTTTTGGCCTTTGTGCATGCGGACGCCTATGGCCGCGGCCTGGGTATCGATGCGACGAGTCCGGCGTTTGGCCCGCTTACCTGCAACGCTGGCGTCATCCGCGTGGCGGATGGCCATATCGAGCAGGTCATCGACGTGCGCTTCCCCGGCAGCACGAGTGCCGATACCATCCGCGAGCAGCTCGATCCGCTCGTGGGCCGTTTCGGCGTGACGTGCCAGCTGGGTCGCGCGAAGGTGCCGTTCTCGGTCTCTGCCGATGATCCGGCCGTGAAGGCGCTGATTGACACCTATAACGAGTTCACCGGCAAGCATGCCGAACCCTTTGCCATGGGCGGTGGCACGTACGCACGCAACTTTGCCCGCGCCGTCTCGTTTGGCCCCGAAGAGACCGGCCTTGAGCTGCCCGAGTGGGGCGGCCAGATGCACGGTCCCAACGAGTGCGCCAACGAAGAGCAGCTCAAGCAAGCGCTCAAGATCTATATTGTTGCGATCCTTCGTTTGAATGAATTAGAGCTTTAAGGTTTCGCGGTTTCCCAATCTAAGTTGCGGTGGAATAGTTCCTAGAATGGGCCATTTGATGGCCAAGCAGGAACTATTTCACCGCAACTTTGTTTTTATTGGTGTAAAAGGTGCGCAATGTTCGGCGCTGGATTGTTATCCGTTTGTAAAGGCTGGGCAGAGCTTGCGGTAAGGGTCTATCAAATGCCCGTAAGAAACCGTAGTTGGCGCGGACGCTGCCCGGTCGGGGGCCGTATCTTTCCAAACAGCAAAGCGGGTGGGGTGCCCGCGAGTCGCATGTATGAAAGGAAGATCATGCTCGATCAGGCTTATTCTCGTCGTCAGTTCCTCGGCCTCGCTGGTGGTTTTGCCAGCATCGTCGGTCTCGGTCTCGGTCTCGTTGGTTGCGGCGGCTCCGGCGCATCCGATGCCGCCGACAAGGGTAGCGCCGCGGCTGCCGAGTCCGTCTCCGGCGAGGTGACTTACGACGGTGCCTCTTCGTTCCAGGCTCTCGTCGAGGCCGCTGCCGAGAAGTTCATGGACGCCAACCCCGATGTCTCCGTCTCCGGCTCGGGTAACGGTTCGGGCAAGGGCCTGACCGCTGTTGCCGCCGGCACCGTCACCATCGGCAACTCCGACGTCTTCGCCGAGACCAAGCTCGAGGCCGACCAGGTCAAGAACCTCGTCGACCACGAGGTTGCCGTCGTGGGCATGGGCCCCGTCGTTTCCAAGAACGTGACGGTCGACGACCTGTCCCTCGAGCAGCTCAAGGGTATCTTCTCCGGTCAGATTACCAACTGGAAGGAGGTCGGCGGCGACGACGCCACCATCGTCGTCCTCAACCGCAAGGCCGGCTCCGGCACCCGCGCCACCTTCGAGGCCGCCGTCTTTGGCGACGAGGCCGTCGACTTTAAGGGCGATGCCGAGCTCGACAAGTCCGGCGACGTCCAGACTCAGATGGGCAGCACCGATAACGCCATCTCCTACCTCGACTTCTCGCACTTCGATGACTCCAAGTTCAACGCCATCAA
>JAXIZX010000125.1:0-4833 GCA_036303765.1 Collinsella sp.
GCCGAGGCGCTCATGGACGAGGACTTCCGTGCCACCGTCAAGGGTTCCACCGACGCCGCCGAGATCGCCAAGACGATCAACGCCCGTCTGGTCTAACTCCACGGTACGCGAATAACATCGCCCCCTGTAATAAAGGCGAGGACTCCACCCGGAGCCCCCGCCTTTTTTCTTGCCCCTCCCATAAGTTGCGGTGAAATAGGGACTGTTTAAACGATTCAACCCCAAATTCAGTCCCTATTTCACCGCAACTTATAAAAGGGCATAGAGGGAGCTGCCCATCGAGTCTTTGTCGCGAACAGTTCATCAGCCAGAATTCCTTTCAGCCGACATAACTCTGGACCGACCGATTTTCCGCAGCTTGCTCGCCGGGCGGGGCGATTAAGTTTGTCGCGAGTTCCGCACGCAAAGGAAAGCACTTAATGTGCTTTCCGTCTTGCGCAGGACTGTAGAGCAGCAAACTTAACCGCCCCGCCCGGCGGGCGAGCGCAGGGATACGACATCTGTCCAACAATTCGTGTGAAACACAATGAAAAACCGTTTGATGTGAGTTAATATAAACAACGTCGTGAATCTGACTCCTGTCACATGCATGACAGGGGTTAAACACAAAAAGGAGTCAATTATGGTTTCTGAGAAGGCTACCCTCGTTAATCCTCAGGGTCTGCACATGCGTCCGGCTGGTCTGTTCGCCTCCACCATGGGCAAGTACGCCTGTGACGTGACGGTCGTCACCCCCGAGAAGGAGGTCAACGGCAAGTCCCCGATGGCACTTATGGCTGCTGGTATCCCCTGCGGCACCGAGGTCGAGGTCAAGTGCGACGGCGCTGACGAGGCCGAGGCTCTGGCTGCTGCCATCGAGCTCATCAAGAGCGGTCTTGGCGAGTAGAACTCAAACGGGTCGCATGTTGAACAACTAAGTTCATATTTGGGGGCGCAGTGACCTGTTGTAAGGTAGCTGCGCTCTTTTGTCATGGATATGGCAAAACGCTTTATCACATGACACGGAGAGAGGAATGGGAATGTATCAGGGAGTCAACGCTTCCGAGGGCATCGGTATCGGCACCGTCATGGTCGCCGTCGATCCCGACTTGACGTTTGAGCCGCACGAGGTTGCTGATTCGGCAGCAGAGAAGGAGCGCTATCAGTCCGCTCTTTCGGTCTTCTGCGAGAAGACCCAGGCTCAGGCCGACCACATGAAGGAGACGGTGGGCGAGGCCGAGGCCGAGATCATGAGCGGACACATTGTCCTGGCTCAGGACCCGGGCATGACCGACGCCATTAACGCCGCCATTGACGGCGGCACCTGCGCCGAGCAGGCGCTCATGGACACCTCGACCATGTTCGAGAACATGTTCCTGTCCATGGACGACGAGATGTTCCGTCTGCGCGCGGCCGACATCGCCGACATCCGCACCGGTATTCTGGCCGAGCTGCTGGGCAAGGAGGTCGTCGACCTCTCCGTCCTGCCCGAGAATACTGTCGTTGTCGTTCACGACCTTACGCCGTCCATGACCGCCACGATCGATAAGGCCCACGTTGCCGGTATCGTCACCGAGACCGGTGGCCGCACGTCGCACTCCGCGATCATTGCGCGCGCCCTCGAGATCCCGGCTGTCCTTTCGGTCTCCAACAGCTGCACCGCACTGCGCAACGGCATGACCGTTGTCGTCGACGGCGGCAAGGGTATCGTCGAGGCCGATCCCGACGAGGAGACGCTCGCTGCCTACACCGCCAAGGCCGAGGCCTTCGCTGCCGAGAAGGCAGCCCTCGAGGCCTTCCGTGGCAAGCCGTCCGTGACTGCTGATGGCATCAAGAAGATCATCGCCTGCAACATCGGTAACCCCGATGACGTGCCCAACGCGCTCGATCACGACGCCGAGGCTATCGGTCTGTTCCGCTCCGAGTTCCTGTTCATGGACTCTGCTGAGCTTCCTTCCGAGGAGGAGCAGTTCAACGCCTACCGTAAGGTCGCCAGCGCGCTCAAGGGTGCTCCGGTCATCATCCGCACGCTCGATGTGGGTGGCGACAAGGAGATTCCGTATCTGCATATGGTCAAGGAAGACAACCCCTTCATGGGCTTCCGCGCCGTGCGTTACTGCTTGGCCAATCCCGACCAGTACAAGGTCCAGCTCCGCGCTCTGCTGCGCGCTAGCGCCTTCGGTGACGTCAAGATCATGATCCCGCTCGTCACCTGCGTCGAGGAGGTCTTGGCTGTCAAGGAGCTCGTCGAGCAGTGCAAGGCCGAGCTGACCGAAGAGGGGCGCAAGTTCAACGAGAACATCGAGGTCGGCATCATGGTCGAGACGCCCGCCGCTTCGCTGCTCGCAGACCGTCTTGCCGAGGTCGCCGACTTTTTCTCCATCGGCACCAACGACCTGATCGGCTACACCATGTGCGCCGACCGTGGCAACGACACCATCTCCAACCTGTACCAGGTTTACTATCCCGCCGTGCTCCGCTCGCTCAAGAACATCATCGAGAGCGGCGTGAAGGCCGGCATCATGGTCGGTATGTGCGGCGAGGCCGCTGCCGATCCGCTGCTCGAGCCGCTGCTGATCAGCTGGGGCCTGGAGGAGTTCTCGATGAGTGCTCCGTCGATCCTGCGCGCCCGCAAGACCATCAGCCAGTGGACCAAGGCCGAGTGCGACGAGCTCGCCGAGAAGGCGCTCGCCTGCAACACCGCCGCCGAGGTCAAGGCACTGCTCGAGTCCGCAGCTCGCTAATTTGGTATCAGAGGTAACCGCGTGGTTGGAATGGGCCGGCCACGCGGCCCTCACATATACAGGGGGTACTGTAAATGTTCTACACGCTAACCGCTAACCCTGCTGTCGACATGACGGTTTCGAGCTCTCCGCTCGAGCCCGACGAGAACGTCCGCACCGGTTCGGCCAGCTACACGGCTAACGGCAAGGGCCTCGACGTGTCCTTCGCCTTTAAGAAGATGGGCGTCGACACCGTCGCGCTCGGCTTCTTCGCTGGCTTCACGGGCAAGTTCATCGTCGAGGAGGTCATGAACCTGGGTTGCCTCTGCCGCCCGGTCTGGACCGACGGTATCACGCGCATTAACACCTACGTCAACGATGGCCAGCACGAGTACGGCATCCTGAACCCGGGTGCTCCGATCACGCCGCAGCACCAGGAGGAGCTCTACAACATCCTGGACACCGCGGGCGATCTCGAGTGCCTGATCGTCTCCGGCTCCGTGCCTCCCAAAGCTACGCCCGACTTCCTGGCTCAGGTCATGGAGCACGCTCAGGCTCGTGGCGCCGACGTCGTCCTGGACCTGTCCTCCGACAAGCTCAAGGAGCTCGCTCACAAGAAGCCGCTGCTCATCAAGCCGAACCATCACGAGATGAAGGCCATCTTCGGCGTGCCGGTCGACACCGACGACGAGGTCCGCGTTGCCATGAAGATGGCTCACGACGCTGGCGTTCAGAACGTGCTGCTCACCCGTGGTAGCCGCGGCGACGCTTACTTCTCCAACGGCGAGGACATCTGGTACGCCAAGCGTGAGTTCAACATCAAGCTGGTCTCTTCCGTCTGCGCCGGCGACTGCACCCTCGCTGCGTTCCTGCACAAGTGGTACAGGGATCGCGACAACGTCGAGGAGGCCATGAAGCTCGCTATGGCCACCGGCGCCAACGTTGCCGAGTCCGTCGGCATTGGTGACTTCGGTCACGTCGACGAGTACAGCAAGCGCGTTGCTGTCCGCAAGCTCGATCGTCAGTAATCGAAACGCGACATATTCGTGCGCATGCGGCGCCCCGGTTTCGGCCGGGGCGCCTTTTTTGTTCCGCCATGGGGGAGAGGTGTCCTGCCGTACTTCATCGCTTCCACACCGTTCACCGAGTTGTCCTAGCCTTTTACCGATGCGTGGAATATACTTTCATTAACACGTTGCTTCGTGAAAGGAACATTCATGATTTACACGCTCACTGCTAATCCCGCCATTGATTACAACATCGCCTGCGACGGCCTTACTGCCAATACCGTCACGCGTACCCGCAACGCCGTCTACACGCCCAACGGCAAGGGCCTCAACGTCTCGTTTACGCTTGACCACTACGGTGTCGACACCACGATCCTGGGTTTTTTCGCCGGCTTCTCGGGTGAGTTCATCGTTAAGGGCGCCGAGGCCCTGGGCGTGCCCGTCAAGCCTGTGTGGACCGACGGCATCACGCGCGTCAACGTGTTCCTTAATGCCGGCCCCGACACTGAGTACAACATGGTCAACGCTGGTGCCGCCATCAACGAGGCCAATGAGCAGGAGATGTTTGAGCTCATCGATTCGCTCGATGACATGACCTGCCTGGTTATCAGCGGCTCGCTGCCTCCCAACACTTCCGAGGGCTTCCTGGCCGAGGTCCTGCGCCGCGTCAAGGCCAAGGGGGCCGAGTTCGTCCTCGACATCTCGAGCCATCAGCTGGCAGACCTTATTGCCATGGAGCCGCTGCTGATCAAGCCCAATGACGACGAGCTGCTCGACATCTTTGGCATTAAGGTGAGCGGTGGCGACGACGAGTCCGTCAAGGGCGCTATGGCCGAGCTGCACGCCAAGGGCGCCAAGAATGTACTGCTGACCCTTGGTGGCGATGGCGCGTATTTCTCCAACGGCGAGCACATCTGGTTTGCCAACCGCACCTTTGAGGTCAAGCTGCTGTCGACCGTCTGCGCCGGCGATTCCTCGCTCGCTGCCTTCCTGTCCGTGTGGCACGACGCTCCCGAGCGCGTCGAGGACGCCCTGCGCCTTTCGATGGCCACTGGCGCCAACGTGGTCGAGTGCCCCGGTCTGGGGGATTTTGCCAAGGTGGACGAATATAAGAAGCACATCGA
>JAXIZX010000126.1:0-2550 GCA_036303765.1 Collinsella sp.
ACTTGTTGCAAAGCTCGCGGATCTTAGCCGTGGAGGTCTGGTTGAACTTCTCGGTGCCGAGCTTCTCCTCGACCTTATGCTCGATCGGCTGGCCATGGCAGTCCCAACCGGGAACATAGGGAACCTCATAGCCCTGCATCATCCAGTAACGGTTGATCATGTCCTTGGAGATCTTGTTCATGGCATGGCCGATGTGAATCGGGCCGTTGGCGTACGGAGGACCGTCGTGCAGCACGAACTTCTTGTGACCCTCGTTCTTCTTCAGAACCTGCTCGTAGACCTTGTTGTCCTGCCAGTCCTTGAGTCGCTTGGGCTCGGACTTGGAAAGACCGGCACGCATGGGAAAACCGGTCTTGGGCAGATTCATCGTCTGCTTGTACTCGTTTGCCACGGTACCCCTTTCATGTCGTGGGCGCGCACGCCCGTTGGGCACCAAAAAAGCGCCCGTCCCTACAAGCTGGGACGAAGCGCCACAAAACGAGCTGTACGCCCGCAAAAGCTCTTCGCTTAACCACCCAGCTTAGATGCCCTCGCCCGCGTAATCGCGCGCTCGCATCCGTTACTCGGCTGGCCTGTATCGACGACCATCTCGGCGATATCTACTAAGATGTGCCTGTGCGGCACATCCGTTGGGACCGCAGCTCCGGGGTGATTTTCATCGGTCGCATGCACGGGTTCTCAGCGCTCCCCGCTCTCTGTAGCATGCGGACGGCCGACTACTCGTCCCCATCAATGCTCATGCGGTGTATGCTAGCACGTTCCGCGCCGGCGAAAAACCCTCAACATTGGTTTCATATTTTAGAAATTTATCGTGGTCGCGAGCATTCTCTAGGAGCAAAATACCTGAAAGCACTCCATCTCACGAAAGAAGGTACCTATGCGCACAATTGGAATGAGCGACTATACCGTCGGCGAAGATTGCTTTGACGAACTGCCCGGCGCGCTGGCCGAGTACGGAGCGACCAAGGTCGCGATCATCGGTGGCAAGCGGGCACTGGCTGCAGCGCTGCCGGGCATCGAGGCGGCGCTTGAAGGTACCGATGTCGAGATTCTAGAGACGCGTGTCTATGGCACCAACAGCACGCGGGCCAATATCGCCAAGGTCGTAAACTCCCCCGCCTGCCAGGAAGCCGACGTGCTCATTGCCTGTGGCGGCGGCAAGGCGCTCGATACCGTCAAGACGGCGGCCATCGAGCTCAAGAAGATCGTCTTTACCGTGCCGACGATCTGCTCCAACTGCTCGGCCGCGACCGCCATTGCCGTTGTCTACAACGACGACGGCTCGCTCGAGGGCTATTCGTACCCCAACCGACCCGCGCACATCTTCATCAATCCCAAGATCATCGCCGAGGCTCCGGCGGAGTACTTCTGGGCTGGCGTGGGCGATGCCCTGTCCAAGCAGCCCGAGGTCGAGTACGCCACGAGCGCCGGTAATTTGGAGCACACCGCCGGTCTTGGCCTGGCACTCGCCCACACCTGCTCCGAGCCGCTGTTTACCTACGGCGTCCAGGGTCTTGAGGACGTACGCCAGAACCAGTCGACCGAAGCCGTCAAACAGATCGCGCTCGACATCGTAGTCAACACGGGCTACGTTTCCAACCTGACCAACCAGAACGATTACTACTACAACTCGAGCGTAGCGCACGCGTTCTACAACGCCACCTGCAGCATTCCGCGCGAGGGCTCCTACCTACACGGCGAGGTCGTGAGCCTGGGCGTGCTGGTACTGTTTGCCTATACGGGCGATACCGAGAACCTCGAGCGCTACGCCGCCTTTAACAAGCAGATGGGGCTACCCGTGACGCTTGAGCAGGTCGGGCTTTCCGAGGCCGATATCCCTGCCCTGTGCGAGCACGCGCACGCCACCAACGAGTGGAAGCAGGGCAACCCCGAGCCCTTCACCGACGAAAAATTCGCCGCCGCCATCAAGGCTGCCAACGCCTACGGCCACACCCTCTAGCTCTAACCCAAAACCACCACAAGGGAGCAGTACCTTTGTGGTGGTTTTTTATTGCACCACCATTCAGTTCGTACTCGAACCCGGTTCTTTACGAGAAAGGGTTCAGGTACGTTTTTTATCGGAAATTCTGCGGAAGGACTACTCGGAACGGTAAACAGGAACGAACAAAAGGCAGGGTATCACCATGGTGATGATACCCTGCCTTTTGTTTTACGGGATCAAGGTCGCTTTGTGCGAACTCGATCGCCACCTATATGGCGCATTGATGGCAATTGCTACGTACGTGCGCACCGGGAGCCTGTACACCTCTGGCAAGGCGTAACACACTAGACTTTGTTCCAAAGTCCGTGTGCTAAGGGGGCAGGCCCCTTAGAATTCTTGTGGAGTGTGTACGCACGTACGCAGGAAAACGGCAAAATTTCACTATATCGGGGCGTTCTTTCATCGGAGCGTATGGTAAACACTGTTAGCGCCGGGCGATTTTAGCCGCTAATAGTCAAACTATTTTGACCAATCCCGGTCACCGAATAATGGCCACCGTGCCTCCCCGCCGCCACTACGCTGGTGGTGCCAACACGCCGGCGTTAG
This sequence comes from Collinsella sp., assembly GCA_036303765.1. Taxonomy (GTDB): domain Bacteria; phylum Actinomycetota; class Coriobacteriia; order Coriobacteriales; family Coriobacteriaceae; genus Collinsella. The sequence goes on from JAXIZX010000126.1 coordinate 2,549, forward strand.
GA
>JAXIZX010000127.1:0-11714 GCA_036303765.1 Collinsella sp.
GTCTGATAAGATTTCCATAGCGGTCTTCGTCCTTTCCTAGAACCTGTTGTTGTGGTGATTTCAGATTCTAGGACGAGGGCCGTTCTTCGTTAAACGGGCGCTAGGGCGTCACCCTTACACCAACATTTTCGACGCGATCATCGAGCTCCATACGATCCTGTTTACAGACTTAAATGGTTAAAGATAATAGCAAACAAAACCACACGAGTGCCCAATTGTTACAGGCGCTTTACCGTGTGGGACCTTCCAGCCGACTTGGCAGAAGGCCCCACATGCAGTGCTCACTTACCGTGCATTAAAAACGTAGCGGTCCAGGCGGTCGCACGCCTCCCTTACGCGCGAAAGCGGCAGCGCCAGATTCACGCGAATGTGGCAGGGTCCGTGGAACGGGCGGCCGTCCTGATACCCCACGCCCACGCGTGCCCCCTCATCGAGCAACCACTGAATATCGCGGCCATGCTCTCGGCACCACTCGGTGCAGTCCAGAAACACCATGTACGTGCCCTGCGGACGCGAATAGGACACGCCCTCAAAATGCTCGTCCACGTAATCGCAGAAGTACTCGATATTGCCGGCAAGCACCTGGTTGAGCTCGTCCACCCACTCGTAGCCTTGCGGCTGGTAGGCACCGATAAGCGCGTGCATGGAGAGGACGTTCATCTCGTTGTAGTGGGTCTTGTTGGACACGGCGCACACGCGGTCGCGCAGCGTCTCGTTATAGATGATGCGGTAGCTGCCGACCAAGCCCGCCAGGTTGAACGTCTTGCTCGGCGCATAGAGGGCAACCGTGCGCATGCGGGCATCCTCGCTCACCGACTGCGTCGGAATATGCTTGTGACCCGGCAGAATGATATCGGACCAAATCTCGTCCGAGATCACCACGCAATCGTGCTGGCGATAAATGTCCATGGCACGTTCGATCTCGTCGCGCTCCCATACGCGGCCGCAGGGATTATGCGGCGAGCAGAACACCGCGGCATGGATGTGGTTTTGGGCGAGCTTGCGCTCCATGTCCTCAAAGTCCATACGCCACACGCCCTGGTCGTCGAGCTTAAGCGGGCTGTGGACAATGCGATAGCCCGCGGCCTCGATGGACTTGGTAAAGCCGATGTAGGTAGGGCTGTGGACCAGCACCGCATCGCCTGGCTGGACATACGCGCGCAGCGTCGACACGACACCGCCCAGCACGCCGTTTTCGTAGCCGATATGCTCCGGCGCCAAGCCCTCAACGCCGTTGCGACGGCTCTGCCATTCGATGATGTGGTCGAAGTACTCGGGACGCGGATTGAAGTAGCCAAACATGGGGTGCTGAGCGCGCTTGATGATGTACTCCTGAACCGTGGGCACCGTAGCAAAATTCATGTCGGCCACCCACATGGGAATGCGGTCGAAGCCCTCGTCGGGTGCGTTCGGAGCCATGCCGGGGATCTCGCCCCAAGAGTCAACGGCGATGGAGTCCATGCCGTGGCGGTCGATAAGCGAGCTAAAGTCGTATTTCATGCTGAACTCCCGTGCAAAGTGATTGTTTTGGTAGGCGTTATTGTCCACCAGCACGGGCGGTTTTGGCGCGGAGTTTGGCGCTTAATTTGACGGGTGCGGACGAATGGCTGGTTAGTCTTGCGCGTCGTTGACGGCGACTACGGTTAGCTGGGTTTTATCGACCGTAAAAGATATGTCGAGCCCAGCATAAGCTAAGTGGTAAACGCGGTTTGGCTCGTGCTTGCTGCCCGCGCGGCGCGGATCTTGGCGTAGAACCTCGACCAGACCGGGGAGCTTTGCGCTTGGGATTTTGTCTTGTAGTGTTTGCGAGAACTCGACGTCGAGCTCTTGCCACGGAGCACCCTCAATCCAGCCGCCGGTCGCATCCGGGTGGCAGTCGGCAAACGGGATGTAGGGCTTAATGTCGTAGATGGGCGTGCCGTCGCGCAGATCGGCCCCCAGCACATGGATGATGGGGCCGTCGTCAGTAAGCTCCACGCGGTCGAGCTTAACGCAGGTGAGCCCGATGGGGTTAGGGCGAAACGGACTGCGCGTGGCAAAGACACCCACGCGCTCGGCTCCGCCCAGACGCGGCGGGCGCACGGTCTTCGACCACTTGACGTTGGTACCAGACCTGTCCTGCGACTTGGCATCGGCAGCTATGTCGTTTGCCGTGCCGCCGGGCGTTCCGTTTTCGAAGCGCCACAACAGCCATAGGTGAGAGAAGGAGTCCAGGCCCTCAACCGCTGCATTGGAGGCAAATTCCGGATCAAAGACGATGCGTCCCTGCAGATGAGGTGCCAAAAAGCTGTTGCGCGGAATGCCGAACTTCTGCGGCAGGTCGGTATGTATGTGTGCGATAGGTTCCATGCCGGTCATTGTACGGCATGGAGGTGTGGGGCGTTGTGCGCAATTCTTCGCCGCAGTCCCCGTCGTGCAACCAACGGTTGCTTGGAAGGGCACCTGCTGCCGCGTATGCTTAAGCCATCAACCAGCAGAAAGGAGCCGCTATGGCCTTTGCAGAAAAGCTCATCGCCGTCCGTCGCGCCCATCACCTTACCCAGGAGCAGCTCGCCGCCAAGCTCTTCGTCACACGCCAAGCCGTCAGCCGTTGGGAGCGTGGCGAGGTCACACCGGGCATCGACATGATGAAGCTCATCGCCGCCGTGACTGGCGAGCCCCTGTCTCATCTGCTCGAAATGCCCGAGCACTATTGTCAGAGCTGCGGCATGATACTCACGCCCGACGACTGCGGCACCGATGCCACGGGTGCCACGACCGACCATTACTGCAAGTGGTGCTACGACCGCGGCAAGTACACCTACGACACCACCATGGAGGCGATGATTGAAGATTGCGCCCCGCGGCTGGCGCAAAACACCGGCATGTCGCTCGACGAAGCCGTCTCGCTCATGGGTGCCGCCCTGCCGCAACTGGAGCGCTGGCGCACCGTACAGGAAAACGAGGAGCGCTACGGCGCCGAAGCGCGGGCGCGCTATGGCGATGAGGCTATCGATGCAGCAAACGAAACGTTACTGGACATGGATCCTCAGGCATGGAACGACATGAAGGAACTTGAACGCGCTGTTCTGGGCCAGCTTTCGATTGCCATAGGCGACGGCGATGCGGATGGAAGCGAGGCTCGCAAGCTTGTCGCGATGCACCGTCGATGGATTGGCCTTAATTGGGGACACGAGCCCAAAGACGAAGCGTACCTGGGCCTCGCCCACGGTCATCTTGCCGACCAGCGCTTTATCGACTACTACGACAAGGCCTGCGGCACCGGAGCCACGGCGTTTCTGGTCCAGGCCATCGAGTCGTCGTTGGCGTGCGCATAGACCGCGGTGGCTTTGGGTATTTCAATCGAAACCTCAAACCGATTGGAGACCCTATGGCTACTAATCACGAGCTCGTGCTCTACGTTATGACCGGCTGCCCGTATTGCATAAAGGTCAAGCGTTTCCTTGCCGATAACGGCGTGACCATTCCCGAGCGCAATATCTCGACCGATTCCGATGCCGAACAGACACTTATCGCCGTCGGCGGAAAACGCCAGGTTCCCTGCCTGTTCATCGACGGCAAACCACTCTACGAATCGAGCGACATCATCGCGTGGGCACAGGAGAACCTGCTCTAGTGCAACACAGCCATTGGGGACGTTCTTAAATGACTAGTCGTTAAAGAACGTCCCCAACGACCAACTAGCCGTGGAAGCGGGCTATGGGTGCGAGTGGCTGCTCGCGAAAGACGCGCTCGACGGCGGCGCGGTATTCGTCAACCTTTTTGGTCTTACGTACGAGCTTGTGAACGGTAGCGGGGTCAGCGAAGGCGCATTTGGCGTAGAACCACCACTCCTTCATGCGAAAGACCGCGTTGCCGCCAATCTCTTCTGCATATGCCGCAAACAGCGTGTCGTGGAAGCGCTGCAGCTCAGCAGCCGTTGCAGCAGGGCCGCCCTTGACCATGCGAGCCAGCGCGGGGTTCGCAAGCAAGCCACGCCCCAGCATCACATGGCGTGTACCGGGATAGGCCTCCACCAGCGCGTCCACGTCCTCAAGATCAAAGATGTCGCCGTTGTATGCCACCGGGAACGGCGCGCGCTCCAGCGTCTCGCCGTAAAACGCTTTGCGCGGCGAGCCCGTGTAACGATCCTTTTGCACGCGCGGATGCACGATTAGCTCTGCCAGCGGCATGCGACAGTACAGGTCAAGCACGCGCTCGTATTCGTCGTCACTCTCCAGCCCCAGCCTGGTTTTTACCGACACCGGCAACGGCGAACGTTCGCACACATCGCTCAAGAACACTTCGAGCTCGTCCAAGTGGCGCAAAAAGCCCGAGCCCTTGCCCTTGGCGACAACCGTCCCCGAGGGACAACCCAAGTTGAGATTGACCTCGCGATAGCCCATGTCGGCGAGCACCTGTGCCGCCCACACAAACTCGTCCGCGTTCTTGGACATCAACTGAGGCACCACGTTGAGCCCCTGGTTATTGGCAGGATCGATCTCCTTAAACGCCTTGCCGCCAAAGCGGTTTCCCACCCGCGGCGGCGGCAAAAACGGCGTGTAATAGCAATCGAGCGCACCGAAGCACTCCGCATGCACGCGACGGAACACATGCCCGGTAATCCCCTCCATAGGGGCAAGCGAAAGAATCATCTACTCTTCTCTCATATCAACGGATGTGACAAAGGAACCGCCCCCTTGTTACATGCATTATGCCTTGTGCTTCAGATGATTCACAAGGCAGAGGTAGCTGCTTGACGATAATCACCCTTCCATCCGTCGCCTTACGCAACGAAGGTGAATGCTTTTCCGCGAAGTGAACGGGTGAAATCGGACCCTCGATGCATCGACACTTTGGGAAGGCCAATTCCTGCGGTTTTATCACTCAAATCCTGCGGTTTTAGCGTCGAAAAACGTGGGTGCTTCAGGGGTCCAAATTAGGTCGTTCACTTCTCGGGAAACCATTCACCTTCGATTTACTGGTGCTTATAAACAGCGAGGGGGTCGCCCGGCAGGCGGCCCCCTCGCTTGTTATTCATCCCTCGGCAGCGGTTTCATGCTCCAAAAGACAACGTTCATAATCACGACAACCACCAACACCACGCCGTTGGCCACCCAAAAGCCCATGTTAAGGCCGAGCCACTCCGTGGTGCCAAACAAGTCCATCCAAATCTGCGTCCAGTTCATGCAAACGCTCCTTTCTGCATCAATCCCCCACTACAGCAGCTCGCCGTAGCGCTTGACGTAGGCCTTCTTAAGGCTTGTCGCCAGCGCCATGTACAGCAAGATGCACGGAATCAGGAACAAGAAGTACTCGACAGGCAGGGTGCCCAGACCCAGCGTGGGGCCAAGCGGGCTAAACGGGATCAGCGTGAGCAGCGCGATGCCCGTCATCGTGAGCAGCATCACCGGAGCCGAGGCACGGCTCTGGATAAACGGCAACTTAGGCGTACGGATCATGTGGATGACCAGCGTCTGGCTCCACATAGACTCGACGAACCATCCAGCCTGGAACAGCGCGATGTAGGCCAGCTGCATCTGCTCCAGCGCGGCGCCCGAGTAGACGCTCGCCAGGTCGTTGAACAGCACGCCATGGCTCACGAACAGGGGGCAGAAAACGAAGTACATAAAGATATAGGTCATAAAGTCGAAGATGGAGCTGGTGGGCCCGATCCAGATCATGAACCTGCCAACACTCGAAGCGTCCCAGGTACGCGGCACGCGCAGGAACTCCTCGTCCACGTTGTCCCAGGGAATCGCCAGGCAGCTGCAGTCATAGATCAGGTTGAGCAGGATCAGCTGGATGCTCATCATCGGCAAAAACGGCAGCAGGGCGGATGCGGCAAGCACGCTGAACATATTGCCGAAGTTGGAGCTTGCGGTCATCTTGATGTACTTGATCATGTTGGCGTAGGTCTTGCGCCCCTCGATGATGCCCTCCTCGAGCACCATCAAATCCTTCTCGAGCAAGATGATATCGGCCGACTCCTTGGCCACGTCGACCGCAGTATCGACCGAGATGCCGATGTCGGACGACTTCATGGCCGAGGCGTCGTTGATGCCGTCGCCCATGTAGCCCACCACATGACCGTTTGCACGCAGCACGGACACGACGCGCGCTTTTTGATCGGGCGTAAGCTTGGCAAAGACCTGCACGTCCTCGGCGCGACGAGCGAGCTCGGCGTCGTCCATTGCGGCGATATCGCTGCCGAGCAGCATGTTGTTGACCTCGAGTCCCACCTGCTTGCAGATGGTGCGCGTGACCTTCTCATTGTCGCCGGTCAAGATCTTGGTGGCTACACCGTGGTTGCGCAGCGCCTCGATAGCATCGGCCGTGGACTCTTTGGGCGGATCCAAAAACGCCAGGTAGCCGATCAGCACCATGTCGCGCTCATCATCGGCGCTAAAGGCACCGACAGGCGACGGGTTGGACTTTTGAGCGATTGCCAACACGCGGAAGCCGTCGTCGTTAAGGTCGGCGACCGTTGCCAAAATGCGCTCGCGCACCTCGTCGTCCAGCACGTGAACGCCGCCGTCAATCTCGGCATGCGAGCACACCGACAGCATCTCCTCGACTGCACCCTTGGTGACCATCTGGGTTTTGCCGCTTCGATCGCGCACCACGGTGGTAAGGCGACGGCGCGTAAAGTCAAACGGCACCTCGTCGACCTTCACATAGGCCTCGGAAAGGTCGGTGAGACTCGGGTCGTTTTGCTCCTCTTCCTCGGTGCATTTGATGATCGCCAGATCCATCAGATTCTTGTAGCCCGTCTGGAAATAGCTGTTGAGGTAGGCATGGCGCAGAACGCGCGAATCCTCCTGGCCATCGATGTTCCAGTGATACTCCAGCACCACCTGGTCCTGCGTAAGCGTGCCGGTCTTGTCCGTGCACAGCACGTCCATCGCGCCAAAGTTTTGAATCGAGTTGAAGTTCTTAACGATGGTCTGCTTTTTGCTCATAGCCACGGCGCCCTTGGCAAGGCACGTGGTAACGATCATGGGCAGCATCTCGGGTGTCAGGCCCACGGCGATGCTGATGGCAAACAGGCCAGCATTAAGCCAATCGCCCTTGGTGACGCCGTTAATCATAAAGACAAACGGAACCATCACCATCATAAAGCGGATGAGCACCCACGAGACGCTATTGACGCCTTTGGAAAAGCTCGTCTCTACGGCATCCTCGGACAGGCTCGATGCCATAGAGCCAAACAAGGTCTGCTCGCCCACGCTAAAGGCGAGCGCCGTCGCGCTGCCCGAGATCACACTGCTGCCCATGAGGGCGATGTTCTCGAACGACGTTGCCGAATCGGACTCGGTGCACGTCGCGGGAACCTTCTCGACCGGCTCGCTCTCGCCCGTCAGGCTTGCCTGGCTCACAAAGAGGTCCTTAGCCTCAATGATTCTCACATCGGCGGGAATCATGTCACCGGCGGACAGGTGCACGATGTCACCAACCACCACGTCGTCGATGGGAATCTCGGTCCTAGGGGCATCCTCGCGGGTGACTGTCACGGTGGTCGTAATCATATCGAGCAGCTTTTCGGCCGCGTTGCCGCTGCGCGCTTCCTGGATATAGCGCAGCGTGCCCGAGAGCACGACCATCGTGGTGATGATGATCACCGTCAGCGGGTCAAAGTCTTCGGGCGTGCTGCCCATCATCGACAACGCTGGAAACACCATGTCGGTCGCTGCCGAAATGATGGCCAGGAAAAACAGAATCGCCGTGAAGGGATTGACGAACGCGTCCGCAAGCTTGCGGGCAATCGACTTCTTCTTGCCACGCGTGACCACGTTACGCCCGTTGTCGGCTTCGCTGTGCGCGACCTCGTCGCGATTAAGGCCGCCGAGATTCGAGCCGACCCAGGATAGGGCCTCCGTCAGCGGAATGGTCGCCGCATACTGGATGCGACCCTCCGCGCGATGCCTCATCAGTTCGTTTTGCGCCTGAACCGCAGACGGCGTATGGCGCATAGTCATCTTCTTCAATTGCCTCGCTCCGTTCTATCGATCGGACGCAGGGCGAATCAGCCGCGCGCCCCCATCAAAGTGGACCCGCGCCGGCAACTTCGTCCTGCGTTACTGGTACTGTCACTGCCGCTCACGGTCCTCACCTCTCTTTCGCGTCCGCGACTGTCTACAGAATAGAAAAGCCGCAAGACCGAGCACATGGCTGGTTTCTTGCGGCTTTCTTGCGATTTGGCAAGGATTGTCAAAGTGACTATTTGGATCGATGGGAGCGAATACCCGAAGCGTTACTCGGCCATTTTGTAGCCCACGCCCCATACAGTCAGCAGGTAGTGGGGGTTGTCTGGTTCGGGCTCAATCTTCTTTCGAATTTTGCGGACGAAGGCCATGATGTTGCTGTCATCGAGCAGATACTCGTTTTGCCACACCGCCCGGTAGATTTCCTCTTTGCTAAAGACCGTACCCCGGTTGCTCGCCAAAAAGGCAAGGATGTCGAACTCCTTGGGCGTGAGCGAGACCGGCGCGTCCGACACCTTGACGGTGCGCGAGGCCAGGTCGATCGAAAGCTCGCCGATAACGATGGGTCCAGTGGCGGCACTTGCCTGCGAGCCGGCAACCGCCAGCTCGATAGCAGTCAGCTTGCCCGATGCGATATCGGCAAACACGGGCGCGAGCTCCAGGGCGGCAGCGCTGCCAGACGAGAACAGCGCGCTGCTGAGCTCGGCGGCCTCGGCCGGCGTAATCGCGATGTTGGTTCTGTTGGTACGCATAGAACCGCCCTAGAACAAGCTGCTCGAGCGGGCCAGATAGACCCGCTTGATCGTCGAAGCAACAACAAGATACAACACGCTCAGCAGCGCAACGATGCCCAGATACCATACAGGCAGCGTGGCGAGCCCAAACAGCTGCGCCACCGGACTGAGCGCAAGGAGCGCCGTGACAACGAGCATGACGGCAACCATCACCACGAGCGGTGTGCAAGGACGATCCCCGTCGCGGACACTGCGCGTTCGCAACACCAGGAGCACGAGCGATTCGGTCCATGCGCATTCCAGCAGCCAGCCGGCTTGGAAGGTCGCGATAAAGGCCGCTCGACCCGCCGCGTCGAGCGCGGCAAAGGGCGCGCCGCAGACGGCGGGGCATACGCCCAAGAACAGAATGGCAAACGTAATGATGTCGAAGGCCGAGCTCGCAAAGCCAAAATGAAGCATAAAGCTGCCGAGCCCCTTACCCGACCAGGCCCTGGGGCGGGCAATCTCTGCATCGTCAACGTTATCCCACGAAAGCGCCAGGCAGGTGGCGTCGTAGCACAGATTGAGCAAGAGCAGCTGGGTAGCGGTTGCCGGCACAAAGGGCAGGAAAATGCTCGAGGCGGCAACCGAACAGATATTGCCAAAGTTGGAGCTCGATGCGATACGGATGTACTTGGAGGCATTGGCGAACGAAGTCCTGCCCTCGCTGACGCCCTCGGCGACAACACCCAAGTCGCGCTCGAGCAGCACCAGGTCGGCCACCTTTTTGGATTCGGCCGCAGCCGAGTCCACGACAATGCCGACGTCTGCCGATGTGAGCGCCGGCACGTCGTTCACGCCGTCTCCGATATAGCCGACGATGTGGCCGGAGAGGCGAATCAGGCTAACGATCTGCGCCTTCTGTGCGGGCGTAAGCTCGGCAAACACGCGAGCCTTCCCCACCCGGATCAGCGCTTCGGATTCCTCCATGGCCTGAAGCATGCTGCCGGTGATAACGCTATCGGCGGGAATGCCCAGGCGCGAGCATGTTGAGCGAGCGACCGAAGCCGAATCACCCGTGAGCACGCGCACCTCGACGGAAAGGTAAGACAGCGCCTGCACGGCGGCACGAGCGCTCGCCTTGGGCCGATCGAAAAAGCCCAAAAAGCCGCACAGCACCAGGTCATCCCAGTCCGCCGACGTCGTGCTATAGGCGACGGCGAGCACTTTGATGCCATCGGCGCGCATGTCCTCGGCAACCTCGTAGGCGCTCTGACGGCCATCGGCATCCATGGGCACCAGCTCGCCCTTAAAGTTTGCCCAGGCGCAGCGTGTGCACACGCTTTCAACCTCGCCCTTTACGATGGTCAGATGATTGCCGGGGCGAACCTGTAGCCCCAAACAACCAAGCGCCCCGGGCGTGGCGTCGAGCTTGACACCCGAAGCCTTGGTGACGTGGTCGAAGGGGTCAGAGGCATGCAGTGCAAAGGCGTGGCCAAGGTCTTTCGCGGCAAGGTGCAGCTCGGGTGCCGCGCACGCATCGGCAATGGCCCGATTGAGCTGATTGGCAGCGGCCCCCTGGCTCGTGCTCTCCAGATACGCCAGGTTGAGCGTCTGCTCGCTTTCGTTGCCCAGGATATCGGTGTAGTACTCGAGCACCGCGGCATCTTCGGTGAGCGTGCCTGTCTTGTCAACGCACACCACGTCCATGGAGCCCAGTGACTCCATGGCGTCAACGTTCTTAACGATGACCTGCTTGTTTTTTAGTCGATGGGCACTGCCCGAAAGGCAAACGCTCGTGACAACCGGCAGCATTTCGGGAACCAGGCCCACGGCCGTGCCCAGGGCAAACAGCAGTGCCTGCGCCCAGTCGCCCAGCACAAAGCCTCGAATCATAATGACAAACGGCAGTACGATGAGCATGCATCTTACCAGGGCGGCGCAGATGCTCTTGGCGCCGGCACCAAACTGTGTGCCCATTCGAGCGCGACGGCGCAAAACGGGCTGCTCATCGGCAATGCGGGCGAGGACGGTTGCCGACGCCTTGCCGTCGACAATGGTCGTTCCCGCGCGAACGGTCTCCCCTTCCCGCTTGGCGGTCTGACCGCTCTCGCCTGTAAGCGACGATTCCGAGACAAGGACCTGGTCGCCCTTGGCAAGGGTCACGTCGACCGGGCAGAGCATGCCGGCATATAGGCGGACGACGTCGCCGGGCACAAGCCGGTCGGCATCAACTTGAATCCAACACGCATCGACGCGTTTCCAAACGGCCGCGTGGTTCGCTTTAAACATATGGCGATCAAAGCTGCGCTTGGCCTCATTTTCGTAAAACAGGCGCACCAGGCCGCCCACCAGCCACATCAAAAAGAGCACAGCTGGCGCGAACACGCCCGTCTGGCCTTCCACCTGCGGCAGGACATCGACCAAAAAAGCCAGCCCGGCAAGCGCAAGCAGCAGCGACGAGAACGGATTAAAGAACGATTTTCTAATCATCGAAGCCTCTTTCTAGCACGGCTTCGATTGTATCCGAGGGCACTCGCCGACAACCCCGCCCCAACCCTTGCGACTTCCTTGCTTTTAGCCGTGACAAAAGGGTTGTCCCTTTGTCACATTATTCGGAACGAAGGGCCTCCACGGGGTCCTTTTTGGATGCGCTGCGGGCGGGCAGCAGGCCGGCAACAACCGTCAGCAGCACCGAAATCGCGATGAGCACCAGCGCATCCTGCACGGGCAGGCTCATCAGGTTGGGGACCTGTTTGGCCGCAAGCGCCCAGGTATTAACCGGGAAGCTCACGAGCACCACGACGACAACAGCAAAGACGCCGGCAATGAGGCCCTCGATAAAGGTCTCGGCGTTGAACACGTTTGCCACGTTGCGCTTCGACGCGCCAATCGCACGCAGAATGCCAATCTCCTTTTTGCGCTCCAGCACGCTGATGTACGTGATGATGCCGATCATGATGGAGCTCACCACCAGGCTGATACTCACGAATGCGATGAGCACCAAGCTGATGGTGTTCACGATGTCGGTCACCGA
>JAXIZX010000128.1:0-1653 GCA_036303765.1 Collinsella sp.
ATGCGGGCCGTTTTTGCAAAAGTTATCCATCGAGGTGAGAGGCACACCATGATTGCAATTTTAAAGCAGAGCGCCAGCGACGAGGCCGTCAGCCATATCGTCAGCTGGATTGAGAAAAAGGGCCTGAAGACCGATGTCTCGCGCGGCGAGAATGAGACGATCATCGGCCTGGTGGGCGATACGACCAAGATCGACCCGTTCCTGCTCGAGTCCATGGATGTCGTCGAGCGCGTGCAGCGCGTCTCCGAGCCGTTTAAGCGCGCCAACCGCAAGTTCCACCCCGAGGACTCCGTCATCGACTGCGGCCACGGCGTCAAGATCGGCGGCGATCAGTTCCAGGTCATCGCCGGCCCGTGCTCCGTCGAAGGCGAGAACCTCATCCGCATCGCCCGCCGCGTGAAGGCCGCCGGTGCCACGATGCTGCGCGGCGGTGCCTACAAGCCCCGCACCTCCCCCTACGCCTACCAGGGCATGGGCCCCGCCGGCCTCGACCTGCTGTGCGAGGCGTCTGCCGAGCTCGACATGCCGATCGTCACCGAGATCATGGACCCGCGCGACGTGCAGGTCTTCTTGGACAAGAAGATTGACGTCATGCAGATCGGCGCCCGCAACGCCCAGAACTTCCCCCTGCTCAAGGAGGTCGGCAAGACCCAGACCCCGATTCTGCTCAAGCGCGGCATGTCCGGCACGATCGATGAGCTGCTTATGGCCGCCGAGTACATCATGAGCGAGGGCAACGACAACGTCATCCTGTGCGAGCGCGGCATCCGCACCTTCGAGACCCGCACCCGCAATACCTTCGACCTCAACGCCGTGCCGGTGCTGCACCACCTGTCGCACCTGCCCGTCGTCGCCGACCCCAGCCACGCCACCGGCTACACCCGCTACGTTGAGCCCATGGCGCTCGCCGCGACCGCCTGCGGCGCCAACGGTCTGGAGATCGAGGTCCACGACGAACCGAGCCGCGCCTGGTCCGACGGCGCCCAGGCCCTCACCCCCGATCAGTTCGACGACACCATGCGCCGCATCCGAGCCATCCGCGAGGTTGTCTGCCAAGAGACCATGGAGTAGCCCATGGGTACGGTGAGAAACGCACGCGTTAACCAGGGCGGCCCCAAATGCGCGGGCATCGTGGGCCTGGGCCTCATCGGCGGCAGCTTTGCCCGCGGCTATGCGCAGGCGGGCGTCCGCGTGCTGGCCTGGGACCCCGATGACGATGTCATGACGGCCGCTAGCATGGGCACTGTCGCCGGAGAGCTCAACGACAAGACACTCGGCGAGTGCGACATCATCGTCCTGGCTTGCTACCCCGAGGCATGCATCGAGTGGCTCGAGACGCACGCCAAGGCGCTCGCCGACGCCACCGACACCGACGCCATCATGGGTCCCGTGGTGATCGACACGGTGGGCGTCAAGGGCATCGTGTGCGAGCGCGCCTTTGAGCTTGCCCGCGAGCACGGCTTTTACTTTGTGGGCGCGCACCCCATGGCGGGCACGCAGTACTCGGGCTATGCGCACTCCCGCGCCGACCTGTTCCAGGGCGCGCCGCTCGTGCTCGTGCCGCCCGCGGTGGACGACGCACTTAAGCTGGAGCTTTTGGGCCAGGTGCGCGAGATGGTGCGCCCCTTGGGCTTTGGCAAGTTCAGCGTGACC
>JAXIZX010000129.1:0-5697 GCA_036303765.1 Collinsella sp.
CCAATGACGAGAATAATCAGCACGCCTTCATTGTAGCTGCCTGCTCCTGTGAATGCTTGCTGCTGGCGCAAGCTCAAGCGCGCGTCCACATCAAAGTGAACTAAAGTTATAGGGGGTGCGAGAGTGCACGATCGACGGCTGCGGTGGGCATAAGGCCCGCAGATGAGGAGGTTTCCATGGCAGATCGCGGCATCGTTGCGGTGTTCGGCAGCATGAACATGGACCTTTCGGTGGCGTGCGAGCGCATACCGCGTGCGGGCGAGACCGTCGGCGGCAGCGGGTTTATCACCAACGCCGGCGGCAAGGGCGCCAATCAGGCCGTAGCTGCCGCGCGTATGGGCGCTTGCACGCACATGATCGGCGCGGTCGGTCGCGACGCGTTCGGCGCGTCGCTCGTGGCGGGGCTCCAAGACGCCGGCGTGGACTGTGACTTTGTAGTGCATCGCGATGATGTGGAGACGGGAACGGCGACCATCATTCGCTGCGAGGGAGACAACCGCATCGTGCTGTCGCCGGGCGCCAACCATGCGCTTGCGGGCGAGGACGTTGCCCGCGCGCTGAGGCGTCTGGTGGCCGATGAACTCGATAGTGACGCCAGCAAGATTGCCCCGGCTGCCGGAAGCGTCTTTATCGCCCAGGGTGAATGCGACCTTGTAGCGACGGCCGAGGCGCTTGTTTGCGCTCACGAGCTCGGGTTCTATACAGTCTTTAATCCGGCGCCTGCCTGCGATGTGCCTGCGGAGGCCTGGTCCGCGGTCGACCTGGTCTGCCCCAACGAGACCGAGTGCCAGGTGCTGACGGGCATTCTGCCCACGGATGATGCGAGTTGCGTCGCCGCGCTCAATGCGCTGCTCGACAAGGGCGCCGGAGCTGCGGTCATCACGTTGGGCGGCGCCGGGTCGGTTACGCTCGGCGATGACGGCGAGCTGCTGCGCATGCCGGCACTTTCGAGTACGGTAGTCGATACCACGGCCGCCGGCGATACGTTTATCGGCGCGTTGGCGGCGGCTCGCCTAGAGGGCTTGCCGCTCTTTGAGTGCATGGCTGCGGGTGCTCGCGCCTCGGCAGTGACGGTGTCGCGCCTGGGCGCTCAGCAATCGATTCCCACGCGCGCCGAAGTTGAACATTGGTTTGGTTAAACGATAAAGACGGAGAAGCGGAGTAGAACAATGGCAATCAAGAAGCTGATCCTTGATCTGGATATGGGTGTGGACGATGCGATGGCGCTGGCCTATGCCATCGCGAGCCCCGAGGTGGAGCTCGTGGGCATCACCACGTGCTTTGGCAACGTGCGCGTCGAGCAATCGGCGCACAACTGCCTGGCGGTGCTCGATCTGCTGGGTCGCCCCGAGGTTCCGGTGTACCTGGGTGCCGACCGTCCTCTGCAGGCGACTGAGCCCTATACGCCGCCGGCGTCCACCGCGCTCATTCACGGCAAGAACGGCATCGGCGGCGCGAGCGTGCCCGCGTCGCCCTACGAGCCGGTGGGGGCGACCTCGGCCGACGGCAACGCTGCGGTCGATTATCTGATCGATGCCGCGCGCACCTATGGTCCCGATCTGGTCTACGTAGCGACTGGCCCGCTCTCCAACCTGGCGCTCGCCCTGGAGCGCGATGCGGCGGCGATGATGTCCATCGGCCGCGTGGTCGTGATGGGCGGCGCCCTTACCGTGCCCGGTAACGTGAGCGCGGGCGCCGAGGCCAACATGGCGAGCGACCCCGAGGCAGCCGACGCGGTGCTGCGCTCGGGCCGTAAGCTCACCATGGTGGGTCTGGACGTGACGCATCGCGTGGTGCTCACACGCCGCGACATTGCCGGCTGGACGGGCTCGGGCACCATGGCGGGCTGCGCATTTGCGAGCATGGTCGAGCACTACATTGGCTCGTACGAGATGAACGCACCCTACCTGGGTGGTTGTGCGCTGCACGATCCGCTGGCCGTTGCCGTGGCGATCGACCCCACGCTCGTAGGTGCGCTCGGCTGCAACCTGCGTGTTGATCTGCTGGGCGAGTACCGCGGTCGCACCATCTGCGATGAGCGCCGCCTGTCCGATCCGGACAAGAGCACGCTTGTGGCACTGACCGTGGATGCTCCGCGCTTCCTGTCCGAGTTCAAGACGCGTATGGCCCGTGTCCTTGGCTAAGTTGTCTTTTTGGGACGGGGCTTTTTTGACTGTTATGATTGGTGCGACCATTCGAACCAGCTAAAAGAGCCCGTCCCAAATTGACTACCGAGAGGATCTGCCATGGAGCGCATTGCGAGCTTTTCCGTTGACCATCTGTTGCTTGAGCCCGGCGTGTATGTGAGCCGCATCGACCGCGATCCGGCGACCGGGGCCGCCGTCACCACCTTTGACCTGCGCCTGACCACGCCCAACAAGGAGCCGGTCATGAACACGGCCGAGTGCCACACCATCGAGCACCTGGGCGCGACGTTCCTTCGCAATCATGCCGAGTGGTCGGGCCGCATTGTCTACTTTGGCCCCATGGGCTGCCGTACGGGCTTTTACCTGGTTGTGTTTGGCGAGGTGACGAGCGAGGAGATCCTGCCGCTCGTGCGTGAGCTGTTCGAGTTTGTCGCCGGCTTTGAGGGCGATGTCCCCGGTGCCGCTCCCGAGGAGTGCGGTAACTACCTGGACCAGAACCTCCCCATGGCCAACTGGCTTGCGCGCCGCTACCTCGACCGCGACCTGGCCGATATCGACGAGAAGCACCTGCACTATCAGCAGGCGTAAGGGCTTTATCGCCCAAAACGCGCGCATTGGGCGCCTTTTTGCTGAGTGGTCGGGACGAGTGTTTAAAATCGCTTATGTTTGTTCTAGAATGTTCATACTGTCACATAAACGAACAGGAGCGAACATGCATATCTACTCTGTCAACGATCCCGAGTTCAAGTCCTATGGCAACGTTTGGGATAACGTTCCGTCCGAGCTTACGTCGCCCGTGCTCGAGGCGCTCTCTGCCACGCCCATTCCCGAGGGCAGCAAGTACGTTGCGAGTGCGCCGGAGCTCGAGGACGTCAAGGATGCCGACAAGCTTGGCTTTCTCATGTTTGGTGGCCGTCCCTTCCAGCTCGGCTGGTGCAACGGCCACAATACACGACTCAACTGCCTGGAGTATCACCGCGCGAGCGAATTCAACTTGGGCGCTCGCGACTTTATCCTGCTCGTGGCGCATCGCTGGGAGATCGAGGACGGCAAGCTCGACACCGCGTGCGTCAAGGCGTTTCGCGTGCCGGCGGGTACGGTCGTCGAAGTCTTCAACACCACGCTCCACTACACGCCGTGCATGGTCGACGACGGTGGCTTCCAGGTGATGGTGGCGCTGCCCGCCGGCACCAACGGCCCGCGCCCCGAGGCTGCGGCCGACATGCCCACGGCCGGCGACAGCTACTGCTACTGGAAGGCCGACAAGTGGGTTCTCTGCCATGCTGACAGCCCCAAGGCTGCCGAGGGCGGCTACGTAGGCCTCATCGGCAAGAACCTCGACATCACCGTGGACTAGAATCTTCCGTCTCGATCTGTAACATCTAGCGGGCTAAATCGTCTCTACCTGTTACAGATTTAGACAAACTGCAGGGGACAGACCGAACAATCTCGATCTGTAACACCAGGCCCGGTTTTGACGGCCTACCTGTTACAGATCGAGACAAACGGGCCCAAACCACCACAAAGGTGCCTGTCCCCATTGCGGTGGCTGCCTAGAGTTGGCTGCGCAGATAGTCAGCCATATATGGAACGGCGAAACGCACGTAACCGCGGCGCGCCTGTTCGATTACGCCGGCGTCGATGAGGCGCCGGCGATACTTTTGCGCATAGTCGGGTGTGACTGACATACGTTTCGCTACATCGGAAATGCGCGAAACGGCGTCTTCGTCATCAGTCATTGCGTCGAGAAACGCGACGTCTTGGTCCGATAGCGCGGCGAGCGTCGTTTCACAAACATCGTTTTCGAAATCGGCTTTTGACGCTTCGATAGCTCCGTCGACTTGCTCTGGCGTTACGTGTTCTCCTGTCTTGCAGCGATTGCCGATGTTATAGCCGATGAGCTGCAGCATATAGGGCGAGCCTTGGGTTGCGCGAGCGGCACGGAGGCGAAGATCGCCTGGAATATCAAGGTCGAGCTCTTCGAAAGCCCGCTGATAATAGGCATCGACATCTCCGACTGAAAGCGGTTCGAGCGTGACCTTGCGAGCGCGGTTGAGAAATGTCAGCACGCGGTCATTGAGCGTTGCACAGACGGCTCCCGGGAGACCTGCCATAACAAGCGCGACGTTGAGTCCCTCACCGACCAGCTCTTGATAGGCGGTGACGAGCTGTCTAATCTCAGGTGAATTAGCTTGGAGCTCATCGATAAGGATGAGGATGCCGTGCCCCTGCTCGGTCAGCTTGCGCGCCAGCTGCGTGAGTTTGAACTGGAAACTCTTGGTCTCCTGCACATCGCGTGTGAACTCGAGACCGGCTGAGAAGCCGAAGACGCTCAAGCTACCGCCAGAAAGTTTGGGGAGATGACGCTTGCTGACATAAGGCTCGCCTGCTTCTTGGATTTTTTCAACAATGCGCTCAAGCATATCTTCGGAGGCTACGGTGGGTGTGGCGACAACAAAACCGAGCTTGCGTGCGCGGTCGGCAAGTTCCCACAGAAGAACCGTCTTGCCGCTGCCTCGCTGGCCGAGCATGAGCATGGCTCGGTCTCGATTGCCCGGCTCCTGCTCAAGACCGGAGATGAATGTCGAAATCACGTTCCCGCGACCCACCAGATAGGACGGGCGATTTCCAAATGAGGGGGAGAAGATGGTTTCAGTCATAAGTCTCCTTTCCTTTTTTTCCTATTTTTTCCTTTCTTTCCTATTCAGTCAAATGAATTGCTGAGCGAAGGCGGTTACGTAGGCCTCGTCGGCAAAACCTCGACATCGCCTGCGACTAGAATCTTCTGTCCCGATCTGTAACATCTAGCGGGCTAAATCGTCTCTACCTGTTACAGATTTAGACAAACTGCAGGGGACAGACCGAACAATCTCGATCTGTAACACCAGGCCCGGTTTTGACGGCCTAACTGTTACGGATCGAGACAAACCGCCCTACACCACCACAAAGGTGCCTGTCCCCATTGTGGTGGTGTAGGGCGGCGGTATCAAAAAGTGTCAGACGGGGCGGCTACCGAGCACCCGTGCGCGAAAAGAAGTATTGGCCTACGTCGTTGCCGTTGAGCGGCACGTTGTTTGCAGGGATACTGAGCCTATGACAACAGCGTGCGAAAGGATCGATGCATGGCTTTCCGTAATGACTTCCTGTGGGGCGGCGCGACGGCTGCTAACCAGTGCGAGGGCGCCTACAACGTGGACGGCCGCGGCCTTGCCAACGTGGATGTGGCTCCGCACGGGCCCGAGCGCTACGCGGTGGTCTCCGGCCAGCGCAAGATGCTCGACTTCGAGGACGGCTATTACTATCCTGCGCAGACCGGCATCGATTTCTACCACCACTACAAGGAGGACATCGCCCTCTTTGCCGAGATGGGCTTTAAGACCTTCCGTATGAGCCTGGCGTGGACCCGCATCTTCCCCAACGGCGACGAGACCGAGCCCAACGAGGCTGGCCTGGCCTTCTACGAGGACGTTTTCCGCGAGTGTCAGGCGCACGGTATCGAGCCGCTCGTGACTATCACGCACTTCGACTGCCCGATTTATCTCATCAAGGA
>JAXIZX010000130.1:0-8505 GCA_036303765.1 Collinsella sp.
CTGTACCTGTTCGACGACCTGGGCGTGTCGCAGCGCTGGACCAACAAGTTCAGCGAGGTCGGCATCGAGACGGTCGGCGACCTGGTCGGCAAGTCCGAGGAGGATCTGCTGCGCATCGATGGTATCGGTGCCAAGGCGATTGAGGAGCTCCGTGACGGCCTCGAGGCCCACGATTTGCTCTACATCCTCGAGAACAACGACGACGTTGCCGACGAGGAAGACCTCTCGCAGCTGCTGCAGATGGTCTTTAGCCCCGACGGTCCGGACGATATCCTGCTGGGTACCTCAGCTCCGACGCATCACGCTGACGCCGACGAGGAGCTCCTGGGCGCCCCGATCGACGACAAGAAGGCTCCCGCCAACGGTGCCATCAACGAGGACATGGCTTCCCTCGACGAGCTGCTCAACCAGCTCGTGGACACCGACGATGCCGAAGAGGCCAAGGACAACGACGAGGAGTAATTTCCTAGAACGTTAACCGTCCTTCCAAAGACCCGCTTCTCAACAGGGGAGCGGGTCTTTTTTGGTGAGGAACGTTACCCCGACGAGCACGTCGGATTCCCGGAACGGGCCGCCCGCTGTTTAAGTTTGTCGCGAGTTCCGCACGCAAAGGAAAGCACTTAATGTGCTTTCCGTCTTGCGCAGGACTGTAGAGCAGCAAACTTAAACAGCGGGCGGCCCGTTCCGGGAATCTGCCCCCGCGCACAGAAGGGGATTCCTTTTGCCAATAAGGGACAGGTTTATTTTGGTAGCTTTTTCCTGCTTGAATTTGAAACATTCCGTTCGATCAAAACGTATCTATGGTGAGGGCCTCATCGAGAATCATTACCGTCACCGGGAGGTGATTATGGAAGAACAAGCTTTTAGACAGGCGGTTGAAGATCACCGGGATGTCGTGTTTCGAATCGCATTGACGTACCTGCGCGATCGTGCCGATGCCGACGATATTGCCCAAGATGTCTTTCTTAAGTTGCTTAAAAGCGATGGACACTTTGAAAGTTGGGAACATCTTCGCCGTTGGCTTATCCGGGTCACGATCAATGAATGTAAATCGCTCTTTCGAAAGCCATGGAGGCGTGTAGAGGATATTGAGAACCTGGCCGAGTCGCTTTCGACAGCGCAGGATGAGACCAAGGCCGTCCTGTCAGATGTCATGCGGCTTCCGGAACGATTCCGTCTCCCCATCGTGCTCTATTACTATCTGGGCTTCTCGACTTCAGAGATTGCCGAGTTGCTGCACGTACCAGCCGCGACCGTTCGAACGCGTTTAGCTCGCGGCAGATCGAAACTCAAGTTCATCCTAGAGGAGGGCGACCGTGAAATCCAACCAAATCAAGCAGGCCTTCGAGTCCGTCCAAGCCGATAGCGATCTTGCTGACCGTGTTCTTTATGCCGCTGCTGGTGAGCCGCTTCGCCGAAAGGGTCACGCGAAGCCTCTGTATGTTGCCGTGATCGGATGCCTTGCCGGAGTGCTGGCGACCGGAGGGGTCGCCTACGCCGTCGTCAATTCCAGTTATTTTGCCTCTGCCTGGGGAAACCACGGCAACGGGGATTCCATTACCTGGACCAACGGCGGCTCATCGGGAACTAAATATACCTACACCAGAGAGTTTGGCGATGGCATCGCGCCCCAAAGCCTGGAAGGCGCAGTCCAGGAGGTTAATCTGTCCGTCGAGGGCAACGGCTATACGCTTGATATCCATGAGATGGCAATCGACCAAAACGGCTGCGGAGCCGTGACGTTTACGTTGTCCAATCCAAATGGCGTTAACTACTACAAGCCAGCAGCAGAGATTGGCGAACTTGTTCTCTATGGTGAAGAAGAGCAGGGCATCGGCACGCCCGATATGAAGTTCGGCGAGGAATGGCCTGACACACGCAGCACAATTGATAAGGACACATCAAGCGATACTGTCATTAATGGCACGATGTACTTTGCCGCTATGGATCGCGAGCGAGATTTGCAACATGCTGTCACCTGGAATATCCACTGGACCGAGGGTGAAGGTGAGAGTGCGAGGCGGTTTGAGGCGTCGACACCCGAGTTCAATATTGGAGCGTACGTCGATACAAAGGAACTCCGCTCCGGTGACTCGCCTCTTGAGATTAGCCCGTTTTCCATCCAGACGCACATCGATGATTTGGGCTATGAAGCAGTTGATAATAAGCTGACCGTCAGCTACAAGGATGGATCGGAGCAGATTATCGAAGATGACGACGCAGGGGTGTTCAACTTATATTTTTCTTATGGGCGCAATAGCGGAGAGAACATCTGGGTGCCAACGAAGTTGATTGATGTCGATCAAGTTGTCTCGGTAACCCTTGAAATTGTGAGGTATACATCAACAGGGGAGACCGAAACGAAAGAGCCCTTTACCATCGTCTATTCGTAAGATTTGGGGCCGCTTCCTACTAGGGGAAGCGGCCTCTTTTGCGGTAAATGGGCGGTTAAAGCGAGCGGTATTCGTCTGAATTTCGGAAGTATGCGGCAAAATCTTGATAGGCCGCCCGGGCCGGGGATCCACCACCGCGCACAGGAGGGGATTCCTTTTGTGTAGGCTTTGCGGAAATATGCTCATTTTAGGATACGCCCGGCGGCGTGGTCTGTTGACGGCACAGCTAACGGCACGTATCCTATCGAACTGCGTGTTTCGTAGGGGGATGCTGACCCCTCGATTCAAGCCGTTGCACTTTACAGAAAGCTGGAATCATTCGAGAAGGAGTACGCTTTGCCTACTATTAACCAGCTGGTTCGCCAGGGCCGTCGTTCCGTGCCCAAGAAGTCCAAGAACGCTGCTCTGCAGCACAACTCCCAGAAGCGCGGCGTGTGCACCCGCGTCTTCACCACGAGCCCCAAGAAGCCGAACTCGGCTCTTCGTAAGGTTGCCCGTGTTCGCCTTGTCAACGGCATCGAAGTTACTGCTTACATCCCGGGTGAGGGCCACAACCTGCAGGAGCACTCCATCGTGCTCGTCCGCGGCGGTCGTGTCCGTGACCTCCCTGGTGTCCGTTATCACGTCATCCGTGGCGCCTACGACGCTGCTCCGGTCCAGAACCGTATGCAGGCCCGTTCCAAGTACGGTGCTAAGCGCCCCAAGGCTAAATAAGCCAGATAACGTTTTGATACTTTCGCCGTGTGCCGCCTAAGGGCCGCACGGTAGACACTTAAGGAGATTTCACATGCCGCGTCGTGCAGCAGCTAATCGTCGTGAGGTTCAGCCTGACGCCGTTTACAACAACCGCCTGGTGACTCAGCTCATCAACAAGGTCCTTCTTGACGGCAAGAAGGCCACCGCTGAGCGCATCGTTTACACCGCTTTCGAGATCGTTGCCGAGAAGTCCGAGGGTGGCGACGCTCTCGCTACCTTCAAGAAGGCTATGGACAACGTCAAGCCCACGCTCGAGGTTAAGCCCAAGCGTGTCGGTGGCGCTACCTATCAGGTCCCGATGGAGGTCAACTCCCGTCGTTCCACCGCTCTGGGTATCCGCTGGATCGTCAACTTCTCCCGCGCTCGCAAGGAGAAGACCATGGCCGAGCGTCTCGCCAACGAGATCCTCGACGCTTCCAACGGCCTGGGCGCTTCCGTCAAGAAGCGTGAGGACGTCTTCAAGATGGCCGAGGCCAACCGCGCGTTCTCTCACTATCGTTGGTAAGTTTAAGGTAAGGAACTAACATGGCTAAGCCTAAGTACAAGCTTTCCGATACCCGTAACATCGGCATCATGGCCCACATCGATGCCGGTAAGACCACCACGACCGAGCGTATTCTTTACTACACCGGTAAGACCCACAAGATCGGTGAGGTCCATGAGGGCGCTGCCACCATGGACTGGATGGTTCAGGAGCAGGAGCGCGGCGTAACCATTACCTCCGCTGCTACCACGTGCTTCTGGAAGAAGGACGGTACCGACTACCGCATCCAGATCATCGACACCCCGGGCCACGTTGACTTCACCGCCGAGGTCGAGCGCTGCCTGCGCGTCCTCGATGGCGCTGTCGCCGTCTTCGACGCCGTTGCCGGCGTTCAGCCCCAGTCTGAGACCGTTTGGCGTCAGGCTTCTACCTTCAACGTCCCCCGCATCGCCTTCATCAACAAGTATGACCGCGTGGGCGCAGACTTCTTCAACGCTATCGAGACCATGAAGGATCGTCTCGACGCCAACGCCGTGGCCGCTCAGGTCCCGATGGGCGCCGAGGACAACTTCTGGGGCGTCATCGACCTCGTCACCATGACTGCTTGGGACTTCAAGGCCGACGACAAGGGCATGACCTACCCCGAGCCGATGGACGAGATCCCGGCTGAGTTTGCTGACATCGCTGCCACCAAGCGCGAGGAGCTCCTCGACGCTGCTGCCAGCTTTGACGACGAGCTCATGGAGAAGATCCTCATGGAGGAGGACTTCACCGTCGAGGAGCTCAAGGCTGCCCTGCGTAAGGGCGTTCTGGCCAACGAGCTCAACCTCGTCTTCGTGGGCTCCGCCTACAAGAACAAGGGCGTTCAGGAGCTGCTCGACGCTGTCGTCGACTACCTGCCCAGCCCGCTCGACGTTGAGGCCGTCACCGGTACCGATCCGGATACCGGCGAGGAGATCCAGCGTCATCCTTCCTTCGACGAGCCTTTCTCCGGCCTGGTCTTCAAGATCATGACCGACCCGTTCGTCGGTAAGCTCACCTACGTCCGCGTTTACTCCGGCCGCGCCGAGTCCGGCTCCTACGTGGTCAACGCTTCCAACGGTCAGCGCGAGCGCCTCGGCCGCATCCTCGAGATGAACGCCGCCGAGCGTATCGACCGTGACGACGCTGCCGCCGGCGACATCGTCGCTTGCGTCGGCTTCAAGAACTCCACCACCGGTGACACCCTGTGCGCCGAGGGCAAGGAGATCGTCCTCGAGAAGATCGAGTTCGCTAAGCCCGTTATCGACGTTGCCATCGAGCCCAAGACCAAGGCCGAGCAGGACAAGATGTCCCTGGCTCTGACCAAGCTCGCCGAGGAGGACCCGACCTTCCAGGTGTCCACCAACCACGAGACCGGCCAGACCATCATCGCCGGCATGGGCGAGCTGCACCTCGAGATCATCGTCGACCGTCTGCTCCGCGAGTTCAAGGTTGACGCTAACGTTGGTAAGCCCCAGGTTGCCTACCGCGAGACCGCTGGTCACGACGTCGAGAAGGCTGAGGGCAAGTTCGTCCGTCAGTCCGGCGGTCGCGGTCAGTACGGTCACGCCGTCATCAAGCTCGAGAAGATGGAGGAGGGCTTCGGCTACGAGTTCGTCAACGCTATCGTCGGCGGCGTCGTGCCTAAGGAGTACATCCCGTCCATCGACAAGGGCATCCAGGAGGCCCTGAACACCGGTGTTATCGCCGGCTTCCCGGTCCTCGACGTTAAGGTCACCCTGTTCGACGGTTCTTACCACGAGGTCGACTCCTCTGAGGCCGCCTTCAAGATCGCCGGTTCCATGGCTATCAAGGACGCCCTCAAGAAGTCCGATCCGCAGCTGCTCGAGCCGATCATGGCTGTCGAGGTCGAGACCCCCGAGCAGTACATGGGCGACGTTATGGGCAACCTCTCCGGTCGCCGCGGCAAGATCGAGGGCATGGAGGATCGCAAGAACAGCAAGCTCATCCGTGCCAAGGTGCCGCTGGGCGAGATGTTCGGTTACGCTACCGACCTTCGCTCCCAGACCCAGGGCCGTGCATCCTACACGATGCAGTTCGACTCTTATGAGCCCGCGCCCAAGTCCATCGTGGACGAGGTCATGAGCAAGAACGCCTAAGTTCGAGCTCCCTGTTACGTAATCCGCGAGAACATCTCTCGCACTCTTTGGAGGTTTAAGTTGGCTACCCAGAAGATCCGCATTCGCCTCAAGGGCTATGATCACGAGGTCGTCGATCAGTCCGCGAAGCTCATCGTCGAGACCGCTCAGAAGACCGGCGCTCGCGTTTCCGGTCCTGTCCCCCTGCCCACCGAGCGCAACCTGTACACGGTTATCCGCTCGCCGCACGTGAACAAGGACTCCCGTGAGCAGTTCGAGATGCGCACTCACAAGCGCCTCATCGACATCCTCGACCCCACCTCGGGCACCGTTGATTCGCTCATGCGTCTCGACCTCCCCGCTGGCGTCGACATCGACATCAAGCTCTAAGCGATATCGCTCATAGCTTAAAGGGCCCCGCTGCCGTTACGGTAGCGGGGCCCTTTTGTTTAGCATGATGGGATTGGACCGCCGGATAAGGCTGCCGAGCGGCTGGCTGTGGCGCCCTATTCGCTCGCGGGACGCAGCGATGCCTCCTCAAAATGGAAGGATCGCAAACCGCCTTCCGTTTCGATACACGCGCGACCAAAGCCATCGACGGTTTTAAAGATGCCGCGTGCCAGCTCGTCGCCGGCAGGGGAACGGGCGATAACGTGCTCCCCAATCCAATTGAGGTGAGTGACATATTCGCCGTGGACGGGCGCGAGCGGTCCGCCGTCTTCTTCCATGGCGTTAAGACGCTCTGCCCACGCATCTACAGCGTCTATAACTGCGTGATAGACCTCATCGAGGAGCATGTTGACGGTGGGAACGCTCTCGTTAAGGTCCGAGAGGCCAATTGCCGCCAGACCGCCATCGGGTACCTCTTGGGGCGTGTAGTTTACGTTGACGCCAATGCCGCAGACGGCGAAGGGCTTGCCTTCGTTATCGCGTGCGGCCTCGACCAGAATGCCGCCGAGCTTGCGTCCTCGCGCGACAAGGTCGTTGGGCCATTTAAGGCGAATCTCGTTTGCAAGACCCTGCTTTTCGAGTGCTTCAAGCACCGCTAGGCCGCTGACGGCGGCAAGACCAGAGAACTTTGCAGGATTAACGCATGGGCGCAGGACAATCGAAAGCAATAAGTTGCCGACGGTTGAGTCCCACTTGTGCCCGCGCCGGCCGCGTCCTGCTGTTTGAGCCCGGGCGGCAAGTCCTGTGCCGTGCGGCGCACCCTGTTTTCCTGCCTCGAGCAGGTCATCGTTGGTCGATCCGGTTACGTCGACAATCGTTAATTGGGCATCCATAGCGGCTGCTACCTCCTTATTGAATAAGTGAATGACGCAATGGTGTCGAGAGATAGACACAATGTGAAGCCTTTGTCGCATTTGGACAATTTAATGTTAACACGTCAACAAAGACTGAAATGCGTTATCCTCTCTTGGTCGATGTAAACACGTCAACAACTCAAAGGAGGTTAGTGATGGGTTTCACGATTCTTGGAACAGGCTCGGCGCTTCCTGAACGCAGTGTTTCCAATGACGAGCTGTCTGAGTTCCTCGATACCTCGGATGAGTGGATTTTTACCCGCACGGGTATCAAGAGCCGCCACGTCTGCACCACCGAGTCACTTGACGACCTTGCCGTAGCGGCGAGTGAGCGGGCACTCCAGGTGTCCGGAATCGACGCGAGCCAGCTGGATCTGATCGTCTGCTCGACGACGACGGGTGACCACCTTGTTCCCGCCGAGGCGTGTGCCGTTGCTGAGCGACTAGGCGCGACGTGCCCTGCCTTCGATGTCTCGGCGGCTTGTGCCGGCTTCGTATTTGCGCTCGATGTCGCCGAGGGCTATATCGCCCGCGGTCGCGCCGAGCGCGTGCTTGTCGTTGCTGCCGAGCAGATGACGCGCGCGCTCGACTGGACCGACCGTGCCACCTGCGTGCTCTTTGGCGATGGGGCAGGCGCCGCAGTGATTGAGGCTGGGGGAGACAGTCCCCTTGCCGTTGAGCTTTCGACGGCGCCCGACGTCGAGACGTTGCGCGTTCCCGGTCTGGTCGGTACCTCGCCGTTTAAGGCTTCCGCAGATAGCGCGAGCGTGCTGTCCATGAATGGCCGCCGCGTGTTCAAGTTCGGCGTCAACGCCATCTGCGACACGGTCCATAAGCTTGCGATCGATGCGGGCATTTTGGTCGAAGACATCGATCATTTTGTATTCCATCAGGCTAACGAACGAATCCTGAGCCAGGCGGTTAAGCGCCTGGGCGTGCCGGACGAGCGCGTGGTTCGCACGTTGCACGAGACCGGCAACATTTCGAGCGCATGCATTCCGCTTGCCCTCGACCGGCTGGCAAACGCCGGTGCACTTCACACAGGCGACACCATCGCCTTGGTTGGATTTGGCGCCGGTCTGGATATAGGTGGCTATCTGCTTCGTTGGAAGTAGTCGCACATAGGAAATAAAAACGCCCTAGGGCACAACCAAAGGAGAACTACCATGGCAGATCAGAAGACCTTCGAGCGCGTTTGCGACGTTATCCGCGAGACCGCCGGTCTTGACGATGTCGAGATGAAGCCCGAGTCCACGCTCGAGGAGATTGGTCTCGACAGCCTGGGCACCGTCGAGATCCTCGTTGCCGTCGAGGACGAGTTTGGCATCCAGCTCGATACCGAGGAGAACCCCAAGACGGTCGGCGAGTTCGCCGATACGGTCGAGGCGGCATTGGAGAAGTAGAGATGCTCAAGACTCCTCTCTGCGATCTGCTCGGTATCGAAAAGC
>JAXIZX010000131.1:0-9904 GCA_036303765.1 Collinsella sp.
CAGGGCAAGCTCGACGCCATTTTGCAGAGCCGCCCCGAGGAGCGTCGCGCCCTCATCGAGGAAGCCGCCGGCATCTCCAAGCACAAGCGTCGCAAGGAACGTGCGCTTAAAAAGATCAAGTCGATGGATGAGCACCTGACCCGTGCCCGCGACATCAATAAGGAAATCGCCCGCCAGCTGCGCCCGCTGGAGCGTCAGGTCGATCGCGCGCGCAAGTACAAAGAGCTGTCCTCGCGCGCAAACGAGCTTACGCAGGTGCTGGCCGTTGACGAGCTGCGTTCGCTGCAGTCACAGTGGAACGACCTGGAGAGCCGCTCCAAAGAGGGAACGGCCGAGCTTGAGCTTGCGCAATACCGCCTGGGCGAGAAAGAGCGCGAGCTCGAGAAGCTTCAGGTCATGCTCGAGGAAAAAGGCCTGTTTGTGGGTGACCTGGGCGAGCAGCGCCGCCATATGCAAGATGTGGTTGGCCGCATTAACTCCGACATGCGCCTGCTCGAGGAAAAGGGCCACAACATGGTGTCGCGCCTGTCCGACATGCGTGGGCAGATCTCGGGTTCCGAGCATCAGCGTCGTCGCGTGGTCGAGGAGCTCGAGGATGCGCGCGCCCAGCTCGAGGAAGTGACCGGCGCGCATTTGCAGGCCCAGGAGGACGTTGACGCCGCCGGACCTGCTGCCGCCCAGCTCCACGAGCGTCGCGTTGCGCTCGACAATCAGATTTCGCAGCTCACGCGCGAGCAGCGCGACGTGCAGCGTGTGGCCGATAACGCCGCGCTCGAGCTCGCCAAGGTGAAGGACTCGCTGAGCAACGCCGAGGTCGAGGACAACATGTACGCCTCGCGCCTGGAGCAGATCGACGAGCAGCTCGAGGAGGTCACGGCCTCGCTCGAGAGCCGTCGCGGTCGCGCTGAGGAGCTTGACGGCGCACTCGATCAGGCTCGCCAAGCCCAGGTCGATGCGCGCGAGGCCACCGAGGTCGCGCGTGCGGCGCTTAGGGACCTACGTGCCCGCGAGAGCGAGGCGCGCAACAAGCTGTCCGAGGTGCGCTCGGAGCTCGCGAGCCAAAAGAAACTCGATGCCCGCATGGCCGACAGCTCGCCGCTCGTGAGCCGACTGGTGGGGGCGTTAGGCGATGACGTAACGTGTCGCCTGGGCGATGTGCTCGAGGCCCCTCGTGAGCTCGAGGGCCTGGTCGAGCAGCTGCTTGCCGGCGACATCGATGCCCTGTTGTTTGATGACGCTGATGCGCTTGAGCGCGCCGGGCGTGCCGCCCTGGACCAAAAGAAGGCCTCGGGTGAGGCGCTGCTGGTGGCGCGCGGCGTGAGCGGCTCTGCCGCCGCCGAGGGTGCCTCTGGTACCCGTCTGGTTGATCGTCTGTCCGTGCGCGCAGGCTACGGTCCCGTCGTCGAGGCGTTGCTCGGCGGCTATTACGTGGTCGATGACTTGGCCACCGCGCTGACTGCGCCTGTCGTTGACGGTGTGACCTACGTGACTCCCGATGGCGCCCGCGTGTGCTGCGGCGGCTTGGTGCGCGTGGGGCTCGATGCCGGCGAGGCTTCGGGTGCCTTGGAGCGCAAGCGCCGCATCCGTGAGCTCGAGGGCCTGGAGCCCGATCTGGCTGCAATCTTTGAGCATGCGTCGGACCAAGTCGTTGAGGCCAATGCCGCCGTCGAGGAGGCCCGTGCCGCCGAGGGCGATGCCGCCGGCGAGATTGCCCGCCTTGAGGGTGAGCGTCGCTCGCTGCTGTCCGAGATCGCCCGCCTTGAGCAAAGCGCCAACAACGCCGAGGTCGAGCGCGTTCGCATTTCCAAGCGCCGTGAGCAGGCCGCTGAGGCCGTCCGTGCCGCTCGTCCACGCGTGGATGAACTTACTCGCTCGCGTGACGAAGCTCGTGCGAAGGCGAGCGACTTAGGTCTCCAGATTGCCGAGGCCAACGACGAGCTCGACCGTGTGCGCCGTGACGATTCCGAGGCCGCCGGCAAGCTTGCCGATGCCAAGGTTCGTCTAGCCCAGACGAGCGAGCGCCTGCGTTCGCTGAAGGGCCGCGTTCCCGATCTGGAGCATCGTTTGGAGGGTATCGACCGCCGTATTCGCGGAACGCGCCAGGCCTCGCGCTCGCTTGAGCTGCTACGACTGCGCGTCGATCCCATGCACGAGCGTTACTCGGCCCTGCTGGAGCGCGCCTCGGACTGGGCCGCGCGCCTTCGTGACCAGGCTTCGCTCGAAGAGGCGGACTCCGCCTCGCTCAAGAAGACCATCGAGGACGCGAAGGCCGAAGTCGCTCGCGCCAAAGATAAGGTCGATACCGCCGCCGCGACGCAAAACGAGTTCAAGGTCGCACGCGGCAAGCTCGAGGTGCAGGTGGAGGCGGCCATCAAGGCCATTACCGCCGACGGCACCACGGTACTCGAGGAAGCGCTCATGCTTCCCGCGCCCACCGACCGCGACGCTGCCGAGCGTGAGCTCAACCAGCTCGTTCGACAAATTAACAACCTGGGTCCTGTGAACCAGGTTGCCATGGAAGAGTACGAGCAGCTCAAGCGCCGCGCCGATTACATCGAGGAACAGCTGGCCGATCTGGAGAGCGCGCGCAAGGCGCTCACCAAGATTACCGTGGCTATCGACCGTAAGATGCGCAAGGCGTTCCTGGTAACCTTCGAGAAGGTCGATGCGAACTTCCGCGAGATCTTCGCCATGCTCTTCCCGGGAGGCCGGGCTCATCTGGAGATGACCGACCCCGAGCACCCGGCTGATACGGGTATCGAGGTCGTAGCGCAGCCGCGCGGCAAGCGCATCACCAAGATGATGCTCATGTCGGGTGGCGAGAAGAGCCTGACGGCGCTCGCCCTGCTCTTTGCCGTGTACCGCACGCGCACGGTGCCGTTCTACGTACTGGACGAGGTCGAGGCGGCGCTCGACGACGCCAACTTGTCCAAGCTCATCGGCGCCCTTGATGTACTGCGTTCCGATACGCAGCTCTTGGTCATTTCACATCAGCGCCGTACTATGGAGGACGCTGACGTTCTCTATGGCGTCTCGATGCAAGCTGACGGCGTCAGTCGCGTCGTCTCGCAAAAACTCGATCGCGAAACCGGAAAGGTCGTGAATGCATAATGGGATTCTTTGACGCTCTCTCGCGCGGACTCGAGCGCAGTCGCGAGGCCCTCAACGAGGTCTTCTATTTTGGCGGCGAGGTTGACGAAGATTTTTGGGAGGACCTTGAGGACACGCTCGTCATGGGTGACATGGGTGCCGAGGTTGCCATCCAGGTTTCTGATGACCTGCGCGACGCCGCGGCCAAGAAGAACCTCAAGACCGCCCCGCAGCTCCGTCGTGCCCTAGCCGAGCAGCTCGAGCAGCACTTTGTGCCCATCGAGCGCGATCCGTTCGCCGATACGCCGAGCTGCGTGCTGTTTGTGGGCATCAACGGCGCCGGCAAGACCACGACGGTCGGCAAGATCGCGAGTGCCATGGCCGCCCGCGGCAAGGACGTCGTGATCGGTTCTGCCGATACCTTCCGTGCTGCCGCCATTGAGCAGCTCGATGTGTGGGGCCAGCGCGCCGGCGTTCCCGTCATCAAGCGCGACCGCGGCTCCGACCCGGCAAGCGTGTGCTATGACGTGCTCGACGAGGCCGACAAACGCGGCAGCGACCTGGTGCTTATCGATACCGCCGGTCGTCTGCACACGAGTCCCGAGCTCATGCGCGAGCTTGCCAAGGTGGTCAACGTGACCCGTAAGCGCGCTGGTCAAATGGCCGCCGGCCCCATGCCCGTCTATGTCGTGCTCGTAATCGATGCCGCGACAGGCCAAAACGGCCTCAACCAGGCGCTTGAGTTTAACGAGGCGCTGGGCCTGGACGGTATTATCATGACAAAGCTCGACGGCACGGCAAAGGGCGGTGTCGCCATGGCCGTGGCCGAGAAGCTCAAGCTTCCCATCCTGCGCATCGGCGTGGGCGAGCAGGTCGATGACCTGCAGGAGTTCAATGCCAAAGATTTCTGCCGCGCCCTGGTGGGCGAGTCCAACTAAGGAGTGACTAGTGTTTGATTCTCTGAGCGATCGCCTCAACGACACATTTGACCGTCTGCGCGGCAAGGGTAAGCTGACCGAGGCCGATATCACCTCGGCCATGCGCGACATCCGCATGGCGCTACTCGAGGCCGACGTCAACTTCAAGGTCGTTAAGGAGTTTGTCGCCAAGACCAAGGAGCGCTGCATGACCGCCGAGGTCATGGAGTCGCTGTCGCCGGCGCAAAACGTCGTCAAGATCGTGCTCGACGAGCTCACCGAGATGCTCGGTTCCACCGAGAGCAAGCTCGTCTTTAGCAACCGCATCCCCAACGTCATCATGCTCGTGGGCCTGCAGGGCTCCGGTAAGACTACGGCAGCCGTAAAGCTGGCCTACCTGCTCAAGAAGCAGGGTCGCTCGCCGTTGCTCGCCGCGTGCGACGTCTACCGCCCCGCCGCTGCCGACCAGCTGGCAACGCTCGGCGGCGAGATCGGCGTGCCGGTCTTCCGCGGTGACGGCGCGCACCCGGTCGATATCGCCAAGGGCGCCCTCCAGGAGGCCGTTGACCACCTGCGCGACGTGGTCATCGTCGATACCGCCGGTCGCCTGCAGATCGACGAGCAGATGATGCAGGAGGCCGTGGATATCAAGAAGGCCGTCAAGCCCGATCAGGTGCTGATGGTCGTCGATGCCATGACTGGCCAGGATATCGTCAACGTCGTCTCGACGTTTGCCGAGCGCACCGACTTTGACGGCGTGATCATCTCCAAGCTCGATGGTGACGCCCGTGGCGGCGGCGCGCTTTCGGTGCGCCAGGTGACCGGCAAGCCCATCAAGTTTGTGAGCATGGGCGAGAAGCCCGATTCGCTGGAGCCGTTCTACCCCGACCGCATGGCCAAGCGCATCTTGGGCATGGGCGACGTCGTCGGCATCATCGAGAAGGCCCAGGAGGCGGCTGACGCCAAGCAGCTCGAGGCTGCCGAGCGCATGCTGCGTGAGGGCTTCACCATGAACGACATGCTCGAGCAGATGAAGGCCGTCAAGAAGATGGGCGGCATGAAGGGCATCCTGGGCATGCTCCCCGGCGGCCAGCGTGCGCTCAACCAGATGGGCGGCAACCTGGACGAGGGCATCTTCGACAAGAACGAGGCCATCATCATGTCGATGACCAAGGAGGAGCGCCTGCGTCCTTCCATTATCAACGGCCAGCGTCGCGCCCGCATCGCCAAGGGCGCCGGCGTGACCCCCACCGAGGTCAACAGCCTTATGAAGCAGTGGGGCGAGATGAATAAGATGATGGGCCGCATGCGCACAATGGCCAATCAGGCGCAGGCCGGCGGCAAGAAGGGTAAGAAGGGCAAAAAGGGCAAAAAGATGCGCATGCCCAATATTCCCGGTCTGGATGCCATGGGCCTGGGCGGTATGGGTGGCCTAGGAACGGGCGGCCCCAAGTCCGATATGGACCTGCTGCGGCAGATGGAAGCGCAGATGCGCAATAAGAAGTAACGACCAGTTGAGTCGTGTATGGCGAAGGCCGCCTGGATGGTGTTCCAGGCGGCCTTCGCCGTTGTTGCGTAGTTTGTTGTGTGCGTGGCGTGTGTCGGCACCGAGGCGCTTGCCGTTAGTGGCAGCCGCAGCCCTCGTGGCCTTCGTGGTCGTGATGGCCATGGCAACCGCAGGATTCGCCATGCTCGTGGGTGTGTTCGTGGTCGTGTCCGTGGCAGTCGCAGGTGGCTTCGCCGGTCTGCGCGAGCGTGCCCGCGATGAGGGCTTCGACGCAAGCATCGCAGTTGCCTTGGGCTCCTGCATAGACGGTGATGCCGGCGTGTGCGAGCGCATTGATGGCGCCGCCTCCGATGCCGCCGCAGATGAGCGTGTCAACGCCACCGTTGGCGAGCAGGCCCGCCAAGGCGCCGTGGCCGGTGCCACCGGTGCCTACGACCTGCTCGTTGAGCACCTTGCCATCCTGGATGTCATAGATCTTGAACTGCTCGCTGCGGCCAAAGTGCATAAAGATGTTGCCGTTGTCGTACGTCGTTGCCACCCTCATGGTGCCGGTCTCCTTTGCTGGCCATGCGGCCGTTGTCGTGGTGATGGGGGAGTACGCGATGTTGCCGCCTTCGATGACAATCGCCCGTCCATTGACCAGCGCGTTTGCCACTTTGCGATGCGCGCGACTGCAGATTGCCGCCACCGTGGCGCGGGCAATGCCCATGTTCTGGGCGACTTCCTCCTGATTGAGCCCTTCCAGGTCACAGAGACGCAGGACCTCGAGCTCGTCGACCGTCATGTCGATGGCGTCTCCGCTGGCAAGGCCGTCGGGGGTAAAACCGCGATATTCGGGGATGATCCCGACGCGGCGCAATTTTTCGCGTCTTCCTGCCATGCACCCTCCAAATCTGACATATGTCAACAATAGGATAGCGTGTATGCGGTGCCGCGCAAGTTATTTTTAGCATATGTCAGAAAATGAGGGCTTATGTTTGGGCTGTGGGGCAGCGTGCGCCTGGGCTACAATGAATCTCGCTTATAGGCAACTGACAGGAGGGTCAATGAGCAAGGCTGATCAACAGTTTGTAACCATGTGCCGCGATATTCTGGACCATGGCACCACCACCGAGGGCCAAAAGGTCCGCCCGGTGTGGGAGGACGGCACCCCTGCCTATACCATTAAAAACTTTGGCGTTACGGCACGCTATGACCTACGTGAGGAGTTCCCCGCGCTCACCCTGCGTCGTACGGCCCTCAAATCTGCTATGGACGAGATCCTGTGGATCTATCAAAAGAAGTCCAATAACGTGCATGACCTCAATAGTCATATTTGGGATGAGTGGGCTGACGAGACCGGCTCCATCGGCAAGGCCTACGGGTATCAGATTGGGCAGAAGAGCCATTATGCCGAGGGCGACTTTGACCAGATGGACCGCGTGCTGTACGACCTTAAGCACACGCC
The DNA here is from genome assembly GCA_036303765.1 of Collinsella sp. Lineage (GTDB taxonomy): Bacteria > Actinomycetota > Coriobacteriia > Coriobacteriales > Coriobacteriaceae > Collinsella. Next base: position 6,962 of record JAXIZX010000131.1, read on the forward strand.
GTACAGCCGCCGCATTATGACGAACACCTATGTGTTTAGCGACCTGTCCGAGATGCACCTGTACCCGTGCGCCTACAGCGTGACGTATAACGTCACGCAGCGCCCGCAGGATGACAAACCGACGCTCAATATGATTCTCAACCAGCGCAGCCAGGACATTTTGGCCGCGAACAACTGGAACGTGTGCCAGTATGCCATTTTGCTGATGATGGTCGCGCAGTCCGTCGATATGATTCCCGGCGAGCTGCTGCACGTGATCGCCGACGCCCATATCTACGACCGTCATGTTGATATCGTCCGCGAGCTTATCGAGCGTCCGCAGTTTGCGGCTCCCAAGGTTTCATTGAACCCCGACGTGCATGATTTCTACGCGTTTACGACCGATGACCTGATCGTTGAGGGCTACGAGCACGGCCCGCAGGTCAAGAACATTCCTATTGCGGTGTAGGTGGCGCTCATGATGTGTAAGCTTTCTGCCATCGTCGCCGTGTGCGATGATTGGGGCATTGGGTGCGAGGGCGACATGGTCGTCTCCAATCGCGCCGATATGCGCCATTTTGTGGCGTGCACCAAGGGGTGTCCGGTCATTATGGGTCGCAAGACGCTGCTGAGTTTTCCCGGCGGGCGTCCGCTTAAGAACCGCCGCAATATCGTGCTTACGCGCGACGAGAGCTTTGCCCTCGAGGGCGTCGACGTGGTGCATAGTATCGACGAGGCGCTCGCCGCGGTAGCCGATGAGCCTGTTGCCTGGGTGATCGGTGGCGGTGAGGTGTATCGGCAGTTTTTGCCGTATTGCGCCGAGGCCGAGGTCACGCACAACCATTGCACCCATGCCGTGGACACGTACTTTCCCGACTTGGACGCCGATTCCGCGTGGGAGATTGCGTGGCGTGGCGGTGTTGCCACGATTGCCTTGGGCGAGGGCGACGAGGGTGTCGATTATGAGTTCGTGACGTATCGTCGCGTTGAGGCGTAAACAGCCTGGCGTGAACGGTATCATCGGGTTGATTGAATGCATGGGGCGGCGCTTAGCGTCGCCTCGTTTGGTATAGATGTGCTGTACAGAAGGGTGTGGGCTGGCTGCTATGACTGATGCCGTTGAGGTTCTGCGAATTGATTCGCTCGAGGACGAGCGGCTCGATGCCTTCGTGCGACTGACCGAGCGCGAGCTGCGCTGCGTGTTGGAGCCGCAAAAGGGCATCTTTATCGCCGAGAGCGCCAAGGTTATCGAGCGCGCGGTGCGTGCCGGATACCAGCCGGTGAGCTTCCTTTTGGGTGAACGCTGGCTCGACCAAATGATGCCGTTGTTCGAGCGCCTGGTCGTGCGCGAGGGCGCGGGTCCGGTTCCTGTGTTCGTGGCCTCCATGGAACTCATGGAGCAGCTAACGGGCTTTAACGTGACGCGCGGCGCGCTGGCGGCGTTCCGTCGCCCGCGTCAGATTCCGGTTGATGAGTTCTTGGACGGCGTCGTTGAGGCGGCAGGGGAGCGCCCGGTGCGCGTATGCGTGCTCGAGGGTATTGTCGACCACACGAACGTCGGTGCGATTTTCCGCTCGGCTGCCGCGCTCAATGTCGACGGCATTCTGGTGAGCCCTACGTGCTGCGATCCACTGTATCGTCGCTCGGCTCGCGTGAGCATGGGCACCGTGTTTCAGGTGCCGTGGACGCGTATTGGCAGTGAGGCGCGCGTGTGGCCGCATGACGGGTTGGCGTCGCTGCATCATGCCGGTTTTTCGTGCGCTGCGATGGCGCTGACGGACGATTCGGTGTCGCTGGACGATCCCGTGTTGCAGGAGATAGACCGCCTAGCGATCTTTATGGGTACCGAGGGTGCCGGCTTGGGTGCCAAGACCATTGCCGGCTGCGACCGAGCCGTGCGCATTCCGATGGCGCACGGGGTCGATTCACTCAACGTTGCCGCGGCGAGCGCCGTCGCCTTTTGGCAGCTGTGCCCGCACGTGAGCAATGAGTATCACTACCAGCCTGGTTTGTATCACTAGGCAGATATTTCGCACCTGGCTCTGATTCGGGGTGTTTCGGTCGACGCCAGTCGGTGCTAAGCTGGTATTGGCTTTGGTCTTAAATTGCCGTTTTGTTGTTTAACATACGTTGGCGGGGGAGGGCGTGTGGCTAAGAAATCTACGGCTATCGATGTAACGCAGGGTGTCATTTGGCAACAGCTGCTGTCGCTGTGCGTCCCCATCTTCTTTAGTTCGTTTTTTCAACAGGCTTACACGCTTATCGGTACGTATATCGTCGGCCAGTTTGGCGGCAAGCTCGCGCTGGGTGGCATTCAAGCCACGATGGTGCTCACCGAGCTCTGCATTGGCTTTTGCGTTGGCGTCGGCGCCGGTTGCGCGGTCATTACCGGTCAGTATTTTGGCCAGCACGATGATGAACGACTCAGTCGTTCGGTCCACACGGCCATGACGCTCGCGCTGGTGGGCGGTATCGTCTTCTCCATTCTCGGCGTAGTGTTCGTTGAGCCCATGCTCGTTTTGATGAATACGCCGCATGAGCTTCTTGCCGAGGGCGTTGCCTATGCTCGTTGCTACTTTGCCGCCATGGTTGCGGCGCTGCTGCTCAATATGGGCACCGCGCTGCTGCGTGCCGTGGGCGATACGCGCGGACCTGCCGTGATCATTGCCTCCGGTTGCCTCGTTAACGTGGTGCTGGATATCATTTTTGTTGCCGTGCTGCATATGGAGGCTTTGGGCTGCGGTATCGCGGTGGCGCTGACCATTTGCTCCAACGCCACGATGATCGTGATGCGTATGATGCACGCACCGGGTGCGTGGCGGCTTTCGCTCATATGACCCAATCCTCTGTCAAGAGCCACAATGGCCCCGCCGACCGCTTGCAATCGGTCGGCGGGGCCTGCCGTTAACCCGTCCCGGTCCGCCCCCGGCATGTCATCGACGCCTTCGGCTCAGTCTCATATCC
>JAXIZX010000132.1:0-2691 GCA_036303765.1 Collinsella sp.
GGCATCGTGCAGGCATTCTATGTGACCGCCGGTGCTGCTTCGAGTGTTTTGGTTGGTGACACGCAGGTGCCGCCGACGATGCTGCGCGGCTACGAGAACGGCGCGATGGTCGTCTCGGACGAGGTCAAGTCGCTCGGGTATTCGGGCGGCGCCGCCGCAAAGGCTGCCGAGGCAAGCGTCGTGGTGGGCGATAAGGTCAAGAAGGGCGCCAAGGTGCTCGACGACAAGGGATCGGTTGCCGTGGACAAGGGCAGTCGCGCACTGGGCAAGCAGCTCGGCAAGACGCGCGGCATGTTCAAGGCCTTTAAGGACGAATACCAAAAGGCGAGCGGAGGCTCGTCAAAAGCTACAAAATAGCGACGTACCAAATGATGGGAGGCAAGCCGGAGACCTGTTGCTCCGGCTTGCTGTGTTTATGGGGGAGGGCACATGCGCCAAAACGGATCCAACTTAAACGGGCGTTCGGGTACGCGTCCGACGGCGCGCCGCGACCTGGGGCAGCTGCCCAGCGGTCAGCGCAAGCGTCACCGTAAGCCCGGCGCGATGTATCTCAACCATAGCCGCGGCTTTAGCGATCGCAGCGCTCGCATCGGCAACAGCCGCACACCCCGTCGTTCGTCTCGCCTGCCCTATGCGCTCATCGCCGTGGGTTGCGCGCTCGTGCTGTTTATCGCTGCCGTCGTGGGCTACGTCAACCGCAGCGTGAACGTGGAACTTAACGGCCAGAAGACCGCGGTGCGCGTGGGCTCTACGCTGCAGAATCTCATCGACGACCAGGAGTTGACTGACACCTACGACGCAGGCGACCTGCTGGCCGTCGATGACAGCGTGCTCAAGCGCCATGGGGGCGAAAAGCTGTCGGTGAAGGTCGACGGCAAGCGCGTGAAGCAGGGCAAATGGGATAGCCGCGAACTCGAGGGCGGCGAGAAGGTGACGGTCAAGGATGGCCGTAACACCTACGAGAAGCACGAGGTTCAGGCTACGGTTATCGAGCCCAAGCTCAAGGTCGAGGGCACGGGCGCTATCGAGTATGTGCAGACGTGGGGTGTCCAGGGCCGCTCCGAGGTGTGGGTTGGTGAGCAGTCGGGCAAGACGCAAGACCGCGGCGAGGTTGTGCCCGCCACCGATTGCGTTGTTGCGTGCGCCAGCGTGGCGCCCAAGGGCAACAAAAAGTACGTGGCGCTGACGTTTGACGAGGGTCCGAGCGGCGCCACCAAACAGATCTTGCAGGTGCTCAAGGAAAAGGGCGTCACCGCGACGTTCTTCCTTTCGGGCGATGCGGTCGAGGCCTCTCCTGCCACGGCCAAGGCGATTGTCGATGCCGGGTGCGAGATCGGATCCAACAGCTACAGCGACGATTCGCTCAAGGATCAGGACCGTGAGGCGGTACGCGAGCAGATCACGAAAGGCACCGATGCGATTAAGTCGGCGACCGGCGTGAAGACGATGCTGCTGCGTGCTCCCTACGCTGCCTTTGACGAGCAAAACTGGATTGATGCGATGGACCTGGTCTCCGCCGTGGTCTCGTGGAATATTGACTCGGGCGACTGGCTGCTCAACGGTGCCGACGAGCAGGTCTCGACGGTGCTCGATTCGGTGACGCCGGGCAATATCGTGCTGCTCACCGACAGAGATGAATGCGCCGAGCAGACGCTCGAGGCGCTGCCGCAGATTATCGACGGCCTCATTGCCGACGGCTACAAGATCGTGACGCTCAGCGACCTGGTCAAGACGGACACGTCGCTGAGCAAAAAGCTCACCTCGCTGACGAAGGTCACCATGCCCAAGGATGCCGTGTTCCCCCAACTTGCCGAGGACGACGACACCACAGAGTAGTCATTGGGTAGTCATTTAAGAACGTCCCCAATGGCTATGTCACGGATACGTCAGCGTTTGGTATGCCTGCAATGTGCAGCGCATAAATTCGATGCCGCAGGGCGATGCTGATGCTATAGTTACTGCGGTTAATGAGGGTCAAGAGAAAGGTTACAGGTGAAATCCAAACCTCGACCATACAGTCGATGACCCCATGCAGGTGCTTTTGCGCATGCACGGGGTGTAAGCGTCGAGCGGCGTGCCGCCCGCGCATGCGTATACATATCCAGAAGCCCCCGGACGCCGCACGCGCGGCCGCGTCCGGAGGAATAATGATGGGGAGCACCATTGAATTATCTGAGTGAGATGCTCAAATTGCCGGTCTTGGACGTCGACGGCGAAAAGCTCGGCGTGGTCAACGATTTTGGCATTGCTACCGGCGAAGTTTTTCCACACGTGACATCGCTCGCGTTCCGCGGCCCCGGCAAGACGCCGTTTATGATCAGCTGGCGCAAATGGGTCGACCGTATCGACGAGACGGGCGTACACCTTAAGACGTCGGCTACCGAAATTCGCTTTTCGTACCTGCAACCGACCGAACTCTTGCTTGCCCGTGACGTGCTCAACAAGCAGATTGTCGACACGCAGGGCATGAAGGTCGTGCGCGTCAACGACATCAAGTTTTCCATGTCGGGCGAAAACCAGCTGCGCCTGCTGGGCGCCGAGGTCGGTGCTCGCGGTCTGCTACGCGCCATCAGCCCCGCGCTCGAGCATATCGTCGAAGGCTTTATGAAGCACCTGGGCAAGCCGCTCAGTGAGGACATCATCGCTTGGTCCTACATGGACCTGCTCGACCGCTCGACCAAGAACATTCAA
>JAXIZX010000133.1:0-3130 GCA_036303765.1 Collinsella sp.
ATACAGGCACTTGACGGGTGGGAGCTATAGGATTCGAACCTATGTAGGCAGAGCCAACGGGTTTACAGCCCGTCCCCATTAACCACTCGGGCAAACTCCCAATCGTTCAAGTATCCGCAGGTCCTTTGGTCTTTTGGACCGCCGCCCCCGCGAACAAAGAAGATAATACGATGCCACCTTGGGGGCTGTCAACGAAAACCTCTAGATACACGGTGCCGGGCGTATCTATATAGCCGTGACCTGCGGTTTTATTGAGTTTGGATATGAAGGACAGTGGTTTTGGATACTGAGGTGACGTTTCCCAAGGTAACACTTTGCTGTAGTGGAGTACACCTTCAGTATCGAACTTCGATACCAGCTTATTTGCACCTATATATAGGTCGAGATCGGGGCTGCCCAGACAGAAGATTGCTCTTCCCAGGCAAAATCGAGCGTGGATTTTCTTCCGTTTGAAATCGAGCGTGGATAATCTCCCACTTTGCCGTGCCATCGAATCCAAAGTGGCAGATTATCCACGCTCATTCACTAGGCGGAAGATTTTCCACGCTCGTGTGTCCGATAATCCACGCTCGATGACGATGACCAACCTCGCCCCGGCCTATGTCTCGACCTGTAACAGTAAGAGGGTTATTCCTCCCCTATCTGTTACAGATCGAGATGTTTCGCAGAAACCCCCGCTTACGTCTCATTCTGTAACAGTAAGAACGGTTTTCAGCCTCTTCGTGTTACGGATCGAGATGTTATCGGCCTTCCCTTGGCAATGTTTCGATCTGTAACTATAAGGAGGGTCTTCAGCCCACTCGTGTTACGGATCGAGACAAACCTGAAGCTTGGTTGGCGCCAAACACGCTGACTTATCGACATAAATAGAAACGGGCCCTGTCCCACAAGGAAACAGAGCCCGAAACTCTCATGGAGCCAGTGACAGGAATCGAACCTGCAACCCACTGATTACAAATCAGTTGCGCTACCGTTGCGCCACACTGGCACACTTGGCGCTTTCACGCGAAGCGAGTTAAGAATAAAGGAATTGCGGACGGGGCGCAACAGGCCGCACGGCGTTATACAAATATGCAAAATCCAGCAACAACGCGTACCAGGCCCGTTCATTTCTGTCAGTGCGCCCTCAATCTTAAAACCATTCGCCAGAACGAATAGTTTTAATTACAATTGCTATATATAAAACTATTCGTTCTGGCGAAGGGTTTCGCGATGCTTACTACCAAAGAAGCCGCCGAGCTGCTCGGCATCACTCCGCGCAGGGTGCAGGAGCTCATAAAAAACGGAGCACTTGAGGCCCGCAAGGCTTCTGGTGTATGGCTCATCGACAAAGACAGCGTCGACACGCGACTCCGCTCTGTGACCAAAACGGGGGGACGTCCCCGCCGCGGCCACGGTAAGAGCGAGATCGCGTTCACCCTCATGAACCGCACGTACGAAGTCGCTCAGCTGGTCTACAGTACATCGCGAAAAGACTTTACCCACATCGGTGCCGACATCGATTACGCCCACGCCCCTATTGGAGTATTTGGCCCTAATAGCCCCATATCGCTAGACTCCTTCCGCATCTGGTGGCGCGGCCGCGGTATCCCGCTCGCACGCATTGGGCTAGCCTCCCTGCTTGCAGAAGCCGCAGTCGATGTTCCCGATGAACTCGTCCAGCGAAATCTCGGCCTCTCCTTATCCGACCAGTATTGGATTAGGCCCCAAGGTTCCGGTCTCACCTGGGAGGATATCAACTTCTTCAATAACGCCTTTGATGACGTCTCGCTGTCCATTGCACCCTTTGCCCCAGAGGGAAAAGCGGCTGCCGCAAAGCCCGATAACACCTCGGACGGCAATCTTCAAAAGTACTGGACGTGCGAGGGCGAACGTCGAATTCTGCATAAGGCAGGAGCGCACCTGGACCAGGAACCTTATAACGAGCTGGTGGCGACCGCGCTCCACCGTCGCATCCTAAACGCCTGCGATTATGTGCCTTACTCGCTCGAGGGCACGGGCACTTCCGCCCTGAGCACATGCGATGTCTTCTTAACTGATGAAGAAGAGTATGTCCCTGCGTTCTATGTAAACCAGCACGCAAACGCAGATGAACGGCTAACCGACTACGAGCGATATGTAGCAAACTGCGAGGAGCTCGGGGTGACAGGCGTCAAGGATGCCCTTGACCGCATGATCGTATGTGACGACATCATTGCCAACTACGATCGTCATTGGCGCAACTTCGGCCTCGTGCGAAACGTCAACACGCAAGCTTGCAGACCTGCCCCCATCTTCGATTCGGGCTCATCGCTCTGGTGCAACATATCACTAGAGGAGCTTAGGGCGGGAGAGCACAGTTTTACCAGCGCACAATTTCATTCAAGCCCCGCCAAACAAATGTTGCTCGTCGAGGACATGGGCTGGTTTGACTGCGACAAACTCGAAGGCTTCGTTGACGAGGCAATCGAGATTCTTTCCAGAAACGACGCGCTCACGGCAAGGCTGCCATATCTAAAAGAGGCGCTAACGTGGCGCCTCGAAAGAATGATCGACATCGCTGAATGGAGTTAGCGAGGCAGCATTGCCCCGCCAACTTCCCTACCTCCCGCGCAGGGCCTTGAGCTTGGCCAGGGCATCGGGGCTCAGGCGACTGCCCAGAGTCATCTTGATTTGTGGAGCTTCCTCGGCCTCGTGCACGTCGTTGTCGATCTGTTTGATCTCGTCCACCAGCATACGGCTCGAGATGCGCGTAACGCCCTTGCCCATGACGACGGCCTGGATCGTGCCGTCGCTCGACACTACAGAACACGCGCGGCCTTCCTCGCGCGCCTCGATGCAGAGCTTCTGCACCACGGTATCGGCCGAAACACCCGTCGGCGAAAACTCAATGCGCACACCGCGGGCCGGTAGGTTGGGGCGCTCGCTGGAGATATTGCCCGCGCCGTCAAATACGATCACGGCCTCGTAGCGGCCCTGGGCAAACGCAGCTACGTCATTAATGAGCGCCGTGCGCGCCATATCGTGAACGTCGCTGGAATACGGATCGTCGGAATGGTCGTACACGAGCTTTTCGTAGCGCGGCGTGCAGTGGATCACGTTGTAACCGTCGACCACCAGCAGCTCGGGCTTGTTGGAGTGCACCGTCGAG
>JAXIZX010000134.1:0-1635 GCA_036303765.1 Collinsella sp.
ACCCCACTTGCAGGCGATGCCCATGTCCTCAAACGGCTTGGAATCGATGTCCTGGCCAATGGCCACAAACACGCGCTCGCAGGGAATGACGCGCTCGGGCGTGGCTGCGGCACGCGGGGCCGGACGCCCACGGCGAGGCTCGCCGATAATCTGTGGCTGCACGCGCAGGCCGCTCACGCGACCATCTTCGCCCGTCTCGATGGCGAGCGGGGCCGTAAGCTCCAGAACCTCGCAACCCTCGGCCTGGGCGCCGGCGATTTCGGCGTCCTGAGCCGTCATATCGCAGATGCGACGGCGGTAGACGATGCTTACCTTTTCGGCGCCGCAGCGCACGGCAGAGCGCGCCACGTCCATGGCCACGTTGCCGCCGCCGATGACGCACACGCGCTGGCCGCTCAGGTCGGGCAGTTCGTCGTCTCCAATGGCACGCAGCATCTTGACGGCCGACTCCACGCCGGGCGCCTCTTCGCCCGGAAGGCCGAGCTTCTTGTCGCTATGGGCACCGATGGCCAGATAGACGGCATCGAACTCGTCGCGCAGGCGGACAAGCTCCTCGCCGTTGACGGAGTGATCGAGCTCAACGTCGATGCCGGCGCTCAAGATCCAATCGATCTCGGCCTGCAGGCGCTCGCGCGGCAGACGATAGCTGGGGATGCCGTAGCGCAGCATGCCGCCCAAGTGGTGGCGCTGCTCAAAAATGGTCACCTTGTGGCCCATCACGGCCAGGTAGTAGGCACAGGAAAGGCCGGCCGGGCCGCCGCCGATCACGGCGATGCGCTTGCCGGTGTTGTCCACTACATGCGGCTTGTGGTCGTTGAGGTCACTGTGCTCAACGGCAAAACGCTTGAGGGCGAGAATGTTCATGGGATCATCGACCATGCCACGGCGGCAGTGCATCTCGCAGGGATGCTCGCACACCAAGCCGCAGACGAGCGGCAGTGGGTTGTTCTTGCGGATGACCTTGACGGCGTCGGCATAACGGCCTGCCTCGACGAGCGAGATGTAACCGGGAATGTCGACGTGCGCCGGGCAGCCCGAGACACACGGGACGCGAGCCTCGCGGTCAAAGCCGCAGGAGTGCTCGCGGATGTGGTGCTCAAAATCGTCGCGGAAGCCGCGAATGGCCGTGAGTGCCATGGCGCCAGCTTCGTAGCCGATGGCGCAGTCGCTCGAAAGGTAGATGGTGCGGGCCGTGCGCTCAATCAGGTTGAGCGTAGACTCATCGGCGCGACCCTCGAGCACATCGGCGAGCAGATCGCTCAGCGCGCTCAGGCCCACGCGGCAGGGCGTGCACTTGCCGCAGCTCTGGGTGGAGCACAGGTTGACGAGTGCCGCCGTAAACTCCACGGGACACGGGGCGAGCGAGCTCACCGCCAGACGACGTCCGAGCGCATCGTGCAGGTCGTCCATGACGGCCTGAGCGTGGCTGCGTTCCATTACATGCAGTCGAGCCATAAGATCCCCTCTCATGCGGCAGCCCGGAGGCGAGGCCGGGCGAAATTGCTACACGCACAACACTGACCTAAAAAGTTGTTAGGTCTCCACGCAGTTCGGCAGGCGGCATGAAATGTCACCCTCAGCGGTGAAATAGAACATTACCGCAGATAAATGCCATATTTGATAAAACGCGTTACC
>JAXIZX010000135.1:0-3624 GCA_036303765.1 Collinsella sp.
GCTCATACCAGTGATCCTCCTTTATGGATCTGTGCCGCCCCGTGTCGTTCCGGGCGGCGTCGTACAGATTTGCCCAGCCTGCGTAAACCGCGCAGCCAGACATGGCGTTCTATCTTATCGCACCTGTGTCGATGTGCCGCGGAAAAGTAGCTCCTGCCCAAAGACTTGACGGAGACGAAACAATTGACGCACCGCGGCACCCGCCCGCGCTCGTCACGTGCGACAATATGCCCCAATAAAACAGCACTTGGAAAGGCCCGTCATGACTGCACGCCTCATTGTTATGGATATCGACTCCACGCTCATCAACCAGGAAGTCATCGACCTGTTGGGCGAGGAAGCCGGCGTGGGCGAGCAGGTAGCACAGATCACCGAACGCGCCATGCGCGGCGAGCTTGACTTTAAGCAGGCGCTCGAGGAGCGCGTGGGGCTGCTTGCCGGCTTGGATGAGAGCGTGTTCGAGCGCACCTTTGAGCGCGTGACGTTTACTCCCGGCGCGCTGGAGCTTGTGCGCTCGGCGCACAGCAAGGGCTGGAAGGTCGGCGTGGTGAGCGGCGGCTTCCACGAGGTCGCCGACAAGATCGTGGCCGCCGCGGGCATCGATTTTTGCCTGGCCAACCGTCTGGAAGTCGTGGACGGCAAGCTCACGGGTAAGCTGGCGGCAGACATTGTGACCAAGGAATCCAAGCTCATTCAGCTGCTGGATTGGGCGGTTGAGTGCGGTGTCGACATGGCCCACACCGTCGCGATCGGCGACGGCGCCAATGACATCCCCATGATTCAGGCCGCGGGCACGGGCATCGCGTTTTGCGCCAAGCCCAAGACGCGCGAAGCCGCCCCGTTTGCCATCGACGAGCGCAACCTGACACTCGCCATGGATATCATCCTGCGCGACTAGTCGATCCTTCTAACAATAGAATCAGTCTGTCCTATAGTTTCCGAACAATTTTGTCTTAGTGTTCGGAAACATACCCTTTGAGTGCTAGACTTTGCGCCGTCGAAGGGAACATATATGGATAAGCGAGATCTAGAGCAGCTGCTGAGCGATGTTGCCGGCGGATCAGTCACCCCCGCCGACGCCCTTACGCGCATCCAGACGGCTCCGACTGCCGATTTGGGCTTTGCGCAGCTCGATCTTTCGCGCGGAGTGCGCCAGGGAGCCGGCGAGGTTGTCTACGGTGCCGGTAAAACCGCCGAGCAAATTGCCGCCATTATCGAGGCGCTGCGCGATGCCGGCCAGGAGCGCATCCTAGTCACACGCTTGGATGCCGAAAAAGCCGCGCGCACCGCTGAGCTTCTTGGCAACGACATCGACCTGGGATATGTCCCGGACGCCCAGCTCGCCCTGGTGGGTGGCAAGCCCTCCCCCACCGGCAACGGACACATCGTCGTCGCCTGCGCCGGCACGAGCGACCTGCCCGTCGCCGAGGAAGCCGCATTGACAGCCGAGTTCTATGGCAACGAGGTCGACCGCCTCTACGACGTAGGTGTCGCCGGCCTGCACCGCCTGCTCGCGCATGCCGAGGAACTTGCCCAGGCACAGGTGGTCATCGCCATCGCCGGCATGGAGGGCGCTCTGGCGAGCGTTGTCGGCGGTCTGGTGAGCTGTCCGGTCATCGCCGTTCCCACCAGCGTGGGGTACGGCGCGAGCTTTGGTGGCGTAGCCGCGCTGCTCGCCATGCTCAACTCCTGCGCCAGCGGCGTTTCGGTCGTCAACATCGACAATGGCTTCGGCGCCGCCTACCAGGCAAGTCTTATCAATCATCTGAGCGCCAGCACACCCCGCGCCCGTTAAGGAGCATTCCATGTCCAACCATCAGCACACGCTTATCATCGACGGCACCTCGGGCATCAGCGGCGACATGACCGTCGCGGCCCTGCTCGACCTGGGCGCCAGCGAGGAGCACCTGCGCGAACAGCTCGCCACGCTGCCGGTCGGCGGCTTTGAGATTGCCGTTACACGTGTAAACAAGCATGGCATCGACGCCTGCGACTTTGACGTTCAGCTGGCAGAGGAGCTCGAGAACCACGACCACGACATGGCCTGGCTCTACGGCAACGAAGCAGCTGCCGAGCACATGCACGAGCATGTGCACCACCATCATGATCATGACGAGCACGAACACAAGCACTGCCACGAGCATGACCATGAGGGCCACGGTCATGACCACGAGGATCACCATCACGCCCACCACCATCACCACCGTTCTTTGACGGACGTCAACGCCATCATCGGAGGCTCGCAGCTAAGCGATGGCGCCAAGCGTCGCGCGCTCGCCATCTTTGCCGCGCTCGCCGCCGCCGAGGCCAAGGCCCACGGCAAAACGCCCGAGACCGTCATGTTCCACGAGGTAGGCGCCATCGATTCCATCGTTGACATCTGCTCTGTCGCCATCTGCCTCGATGACCTGGGCATCGAGGATATTGTCGTCGAGTCGCTCTCCGAGGGTCACGGCACCATCCACTGTGCCCACGGCCTTATGCCCATCCCGGTGCCCGCTGTCGTCAACCTATGCCAAGCAGGCAATATCGCCCTCACGCCCGCACCGGTCGCCGGCGAGCTCGTGACGCCCACGGGCGCCGCCATCGTCGCCGCACTGCGCACGTCCGAGCACCTGCCGGCCCGCTACCGCATCGAGGCCGTCGGCTACGGCGCCGGTAAGCGCCCCTACGAGGGCTGCTCCGGCACGCTCCGTTGCCTGCTTGTTCACGTGGATGCATAGCCATGGATGCCCGCAAGACAAAAAGCCGCGCCGCTATTGTCACGGCGTTTTCCGAGCTCCTTCGCGAGGAGGACTACGGCAAGATCACCGTCGGCGACATCATCGCGCGCGCTCACGTAGGCCGCGCGACATTCTACGGCCTCTTCAAGAGCAAAGATGACCTACTGTCCGAACTCGTGAGCGACATCTGCACCCACGCCCTCGACGACGATGGCACACCGCTCGACGACCCATTCGTGCAGGTCGAGCATATCCTCAACAACCTCTGGGAGCGCCGTCAGGGCGTTCGAGCCCTCGTAGCCGGCGCCGGCTCACGCGTCTTCGCCGACTGCTTGCGCAAGACCATCATGTCACGAGCAGCCGAAACCGTCCCCGTCGACCCCGCAGGCCCCGCCGGAACCATGGACCGAAGCTTCCTACTACACCACATAGCCTCAAGCTTCGTAGGAATGGTCCAATGGTGGGCCTGGCACAACTTCCAAGCCCCAAAAGAGGACGTAGCCAAAGACTACCTCTCAGCCATAAAACCCCTCTTCAACTAAGTAAGAAGCTCATCCCAAAGCATCGCCCCAACCCAGGCCGCCACGCATCCCAAAGTGTCACTCGCACCTCAAAGCGCCTAACAACAAAGTGCCCACCACATCCAAATTCAGATATATATGTTGGTTGCTTGTTCGAACACAACTGGATTCCCGCAGGGTCCGGCATAGGTTAACTTTTCGCCGCACTCCGCAGGACGCAAGAAGCTCCCGCCGCACGAAGTGCGCAGCGAGAGCTTCTTGCATGTCCGAGGACGCGGCGAAAAGTTAACCTATGCCGGACCCGGGCGTTATATCAATTGTCTTGGACTAGAACATGCCCAAGAAACCATGCACAAACAGCGCGGCCAGAGCGGCACCGA